>JBHJNX010000103.1:0-17241 GCA_050330335.1 Pleurocapsa sp.
CAGCGACCTACTGCGGAAAAATTACAGCAGCATTTAAACATCTTACTCTGAAACTTTTCCGCATTAAGGGAGAATGGTACGGCGATGTTACTGAGCTTAATCCTTTGCAGAACCAAATTTTGCTTTTTTTGGGACTTTCCCCTGATGTTTATTCGGAGTCGATAGAAAACTCCATTTGAGTTATCTTAGTTTTACAGCGTAAGTCTTTAGGTATCTTTTCCTATGTTTAATTACGCCAAGTCGTGAAATTTATCCTTACACAAAATCTTAAAAAAGGCAATTGACTTGCCTTTGTTGTTGTTGAATTAACTAACACTAATGGGCGTTAATTGCTGCATCTGCTTGATCGTATGCTTCTAATTCGATTTTCATGGGTTTTAAGTCCCAAATTTCATCGCAATACTCTTGGATGGTGCGATCGCTAGAAAATTTACCCATGCGTGCAGAATTGAGAATAGACATCCGCGTCCATTTGTTTTGGTCTTTATAAGTTTCCGAAACCAATTGCTGACAGTCGATGTATGCTTGATAATCTGCCAAGAGCATATAGGGATCGTCGTATAACAGAGAATCGACGATGGGTTTAAATAACTTGCTATCACCATGACTGAAATCTCCGCGAGCAATGCGATCGATTATGGCTTTTAATTCCCGATTATTATTGTAATAATTCATCGGTTCGTAACCTTCGGCTTTCATTTTATAGACTTCTTCGGCAGTCAAACCAAATAAGAAAAAGTTTTCTGGCCCAGCTTCTTCGCGAATTTCGATATTTGCCCCATCTAATGTGCCGATAGTCAGCGCACCATTCATGGCAAACTTCATATTACCCGTACCAGATGCTTCTTTACCTGCGGTAGAAATTTGTTCAGATAAATCAGCCGCAGGATAAATTTTTTGACCCAAAGAAACGTTAAAGTTCGGCAAAAATACCACTTTAAGACGACCTCTTACATCGGGGTCTTTATTGACTACTTCAGCTACAGCATTAACTAATTTAATAATTAATTTTGCCATAAAGTAACCGGGGGCAGCTTTACCACCAAAGATAAAGGTGCGGGGTACGATATCGATACTAGGGTTTTGTTTGATGCGATTGTACAGGGTAATGATATGCAACACCATGAGATGCTGGCGTTTGTATTCGTGAATCCGTTTGACTAACACATCGAAGATAGAATCGACATCTACTTCAATGTTTCTGGTTTTCTTAATGTAAGCTGCCAAAGCTATTTTGTTTTGGCGTTTGATATTGCGCCATTTTTGACAGAAATCGGGGTCCTCGATAAATTTTTCTAGCGATCGCATTTCATCTAAATGTTTTAACCAGCGATCGTTGCCAATTTTGTCGGTGACTAATTTCGAGAGTTGGGGATTGCTGAGTAAAATCCAGCGACGGGGAGTAACTCCGTTGGTTTTGTTGAAGAATTTTTCGGGCCAGAGTTTGGCAAAACCTTTGAGGGTATCTTGTTTCAGTAATCTGGTATGCAGTGCTGCCACCCCATTAATGGCATGAGCGCCAACACAGGCCAGGTTAGCCATGCGGACTTTTTTTTCCGCGCCTTCTTCAATAATGGAAAGTTCGGCAATTAATTCTTCGTCATCGGGAAACCAAGTACGGACATCTTCAAGAAAACGATGGTTGATTTCATAAATAATTTCGATATGTCTGGGTAACATTCTGGCAAATAGGCTAACCAACCATCTTTCTAAGGCTTCGGGCATCAATGTATGGTTGGTATATGCCAGAGTTTTTTGAGTGATATCCCAGGCGGTGTCCCAATCCATGTCGTGTTCGTCGATAAACAGGCGCATTAACTCAGCAACTGCTACAGCAGGGTGAGTATCGTTGAGTTGAATTGCGGCTCTGTCATGGAAATTAGTCAAATCGGGGTGAATGTGGAGGTGAATGCGGATTAAGTCCTGTAAGGAAGCAGAAACAAAGAAATACTGTTGTGCTAGGCGTAATTCTTTACCTTGGGGGGTATTATCGTTAGGATAGAGTACCTTGGAAATGGTTTCCGAACTCATTTTTTCTGCTACTGCACGGTCGTAATTACCTGCATTAAAGGCTTCAAAGTTAAACTCTTCACTGGCTTCGGCTTTCCACAACCGCAAAGAGTTTACCGTATTGGTTTTGTAACCTGGAACGGGTGTATCGTAAGGAATAGCTTTTACCTTGCGAGCGGCGATCCAGCTTACTTTGTTGTACCCTTGTTCGTCACGGTAAACTTCTGTATGTCCTCCCAGCTTAATAATCACTGAATCTTCTGGACGGGCAATTTCCCAAGGATTTTGGAACATTAACCAATTATCGGGGATTTCCGCCTGCCAACCTTCTCTTAAAGCCTGATGAAAAATACCGAATTCATAGCGAATGCCATAACCGATCGCCGGCATATCTAAATTAGCCAGAGAATCGAGAAAACAAGCGGCCAAGCGTCCCAAACCGCCATTACCCAAACCCGGATCTGGTTCTTGTTCGATGAGATCGGCAATATCCAAACCAGATTCTTTGACTACCTGACGCATCTTATCATAGATACCCAAGTTAGTTAGGTTATTCTCTAAATGACGACCCATTAAGAATTCTGCCGAAAGATAGGAAACCACTTTGACATTTTCTTCGTAATAGGTGCGCCCAGTTTTAATAAAGCGATGTAACAAGCGATCGCGTACGGTGTATGCTAGGGCTTGATAGTAATCCCGCAGTGTAGCAGTAGATTCGTCTTTTCCTTGGAGATAAAACAAGTTGTCGGCGAAGGCTCGTCTGAGAGTCTCTACACTCATCCCCGTGCGATCGTCTTCGATCTGAACGTTGCTGCTGATGGCAGTATTGGGACTCATTGATGTGATATCTCCTGTTGGGAATAATTTTTGATTCATATTGCTTTATTTAGGGTGATTATCGGCAAATTGGGCAGGGAGTCGGGAGTATTGATTACTTTATCCTTTACCCTTGCCCTACTAGAGTTTAGCTTTTCGGGCCTAAACCAATTTTGCTGGCATAAACAGCGAGTTCTCCTAGTTCTTCTTCAATGCGTAGTAGGCGGTTGTATTTAGCTACTCTTTCGCTACGACACAGCGAACCGGTTTTAATTTGTCCGGCGCGGGTGGCTACAGCTAGATCGGCGATGGTAGTATCTTCAGTTTCTCCCGAACGATGGCTAATCACGGAGCGATAACCACTGCGAGTAGCTAGGTCGATAGTTTCTAGGGTTTCTGTCAAAGTCCCAATTTGATTGAGTTTAATCAAAATCGAATTACCTACACCCAATTCGATGCCTTTTTGCAGTCGGGTTTTATTAGTTACAAACAGATCATCTCCTACTAACTGAATGCGAGAGCCTAATTTTTCTGTCAGTAATTTCCAGCTACTCCAATCTTCTTCATGAAGTCCATCTTCAATAGAAATAATCGGATATTCACTAACTAACTTATCTAAATAATTAATAAATTCTTCAGGAGAGTGAGCCGCACCGTCATAGACATACTGACCATCTTGATAGAATTCGCTAGCTGCTACATCCATCGCTAACGCTACTTGTTCCCCTGGTTTGTATCCAGCCAGTTCGATCGCTTTAATGAGTAAATCTAATGCTTCTTGATTAGAACCCAGATTAGGAGCATAACCTCCTTCGTCTCCTACTCCTGAGAGTAAATTTTGCTCTTTTAAAACTTTACTTAAAGAGGCAAACACTTCTGCACCCCAGCGTAAGGCTTCTTTAAAAGAATCTGCCCCAATTGGCATAATCATAAACTCTTGGAAATCAACGTTATTATCGGCATGAGAACCACCGTTGATTACGTTCATCATCGGTACGGGTAAGACGTTGCATAGAGGACCTCCCAAATAACGATATAGAGGTAACTGTAGTTCTTCAGCAGCCGCTTTTGCTGTAGCTAAAGATACCGCTAAAATTGCGTTAGCACCTAGATTTTTCTTATTGGGTGAACCGTCGCGCTCGATCATAATGCGATCGATAGTTGCCTGTTGAAAAGCATCGATTTCTAACAGTTCGGGGGTAATCTTTTCTTTTACATTCCGTACTGCTGTTAGTACACCCTTACCATTGTAACGGTGTTTGTCACCATCGCGAAGTTCGTGAGCTTCAAAACTACCTGTAGATGCTCCACTGGGAACTTGTGCCAATCCAACAGCACCAGTTTCTAAACGTACTTCTGCTTCTATAGTAGGACGACCCCGCGAATCTAATATTTCTCTGGCGACGATCGCTTCAATAGCTGCTTCTGATTGATTTAACATTGATTCTCCTCTTGTTCTCCTTAAAATTGATTAAAGACGCGACAGACAAGACCGCGCCTTCACCAATAACCGATTTTATACCGTTGTTAACATCCGAGCTTCTTTTGCTGTCATAAATAACATTAAATCGATAACTCGATTGGAATAGCCCCATTCATTGTCGTACCAAGCTACAACTTTAAAAAAGTTATCATTGAGTGCGATTCCCGCTCCGGCATCAAAGATACTGGAATGGGGATCGGTAGTAAAATCGGTAGACACTACAGCATCTTCGGTATAGGCTAAGACTCCATTCATTTCTCCTTCAGCAGCTTGTTTCATTGCCTCACAAATTGCCTGATAGCTGGTGGCTTGTGCGGTGCGAAAAGTTAAATCTACCACGGAAACATCGGGAGTAGGTACGCGCATTGCCATTCCGGTCAGTTTACCTTTTAGTTCTGGTAACACCAAGGTCACGGCTTTAGCTGCCCCCGTAGAGGCAGGAATGATGTTTTGACCTGCACCCCGTCCCCCACGTAAATCTTTTTTACTAAAGCCATCTACAGTAGGCTGAGTAGCAGTCATGGCGTGTATAGTTGTCATCAATCCTTCTACTAACCCAAAGTTGTCATTAATTACTTTGGCAATAGGAGCTAGACAGTTAGTAGTACAGCTTGCATTGGAAACGATCGCATCCTCGCGGGGGTCATAACTTTCGTGATTGACTCCTACCAATAGGGTTTTAACTCGCTCTGGATCTTTGGTGGGGGCTGAAATTACCACTTTTTTTGCACCTGCACTGAGATGTTTGGCTGCACCTTCATAAGTGGTGAATAACCCCGTAGATTCTACAACATAATCTACTTGATAATCTCCCCAGGGTAATTCTTCAGGATTTTTTTGAGAAATACAGGGTATGTGTTTGCCGTTAACCACAATACCATCTTCTCGTGCTGTTACTTCTCCTGGAAAACGACCGTGAGTAGAATCGTATTTAAGTAAATAAGCGATCGCTTCGGGTGGTACTAGATCGTTAATACAGACAAATTCTAGATTGGGGTTAGCGATCCCGGCACGAAATACCAATCTACCAATACGTCCGAAACCATTGATCGCCACTTTGATAGTTGCCATTAAAATTACTCCCTGGTAATAGTGTTTGCAAAAATAAATACTTGTTGAATCCCCGATTTTCTCAATCTTTTAATCTCTTTTTAGGTCACCTTTATTCCAACAGGGGTTTATCTTTATTAAATATGCAAACACGGTTTTTTTGAAAGCCGAAATGTTTAAAAAAAAATTAATTAAATTTAGTAATGTTACCTACGAACACTTATTTTTCTGTAGAAGTTAAATTTTATATAATTTTGTTGAGTACTAAAACTAATTAGTTAAGATACAAGTTAATTCCATTAAAACGCGATCGTGGTTTATCTTCCTTCTCCGTTGCAGTTAGGGCTAAAGCTCACTGACGAGCAGTTTTGGCAACTATGTCATCAACATTCTGACCTACAATTTGAACGCACTGCTTCGGGAGAATTAATCATCATGAGTCCCACTGGTGGATTAACAGGCAATCGCAATTCCGATATTAATTTTCAACTGAGATTGTGGAATCGTCAGAGTAAATTAGGCAAGGTTTTTGATTCATCAACGGGTTTTAAACTCCTCAACGGTGCTGATCGCTCTCCCGATGCTTCTTGGGTAGAATTATCCAGGTGGAATAGTCTTACTTGCGAACAACAGGAACGTTTTGTCCCACTGTGTCCTGATTTTGTCGTAGAATTGCGTTCTCCTTCTGATAGTCTTAAAGTAATTCAAGCCAAACTACAAGAGTACATGAATAATGGGGCAAAGTTGGGTTGGCTAATCGATCCCCAACGAAAAATAGTGGAAGTTTATCGTCGCGATCGAGAGATAGAAATATTAAACTCTCCTGACAATGTATCAGGAGAAAATGTCTTGCCTGGGTTTATTTTGGATTTAGGAGAAATTTTTTAAGCTAAGAGCTTAATGTTGACTCTATAGTCATTTTGATTTTTTAGTCATATAATAAATATGAACTATTGCTGGCGACTCCACAACTGCGATCGCCTTTCTAGTTGGCTGTAGAAGGGCGGTCTTTTTCATGGACAGTTCAGAAATTGCCCTTCTACCAACTTTTTCTCAGTTTTGGTTTAATTTATACTTCTGTGGGAATAATGGCACTTTAAAGTGGCAATCTTGGTCTTCACTATGCACAATAGAGTCGATCTATAACTTTTATCTGGATTATGAAACATAGATGACATTAAATTAGAGTAGCCAACTAACAGCAAAATAATTTTTTGAATAATTTCCTGCGATATTATATCTAATACTAAATAAACTCATGACTGCACAATTAATTTCCACAAACTTAGTCTCAGAAAAAAATTTAGAAAAATTGCCCAACCATGTAGCAGTAATTATGGATGGAAATGGTCGTTGGGCGAAACAAAAAGGTTTGCCGAGAATTGAAGGTCATCGTCAGGGGGCAAATAGTCTCAAAGAAATGCTCCGTTACTGTAAAGATTTAGGAATTTCTACTCTGACAGCTTATGCTTTTTCTACAGAAAATTGGGGTCGTCCTCATACAGAAGTTAGCTTTTTAATGGGGTTATTTGAAAGGCTGTTAAAAAAAGAATTAAGAGAAATGGAAGCCGAAGAAGTTCGTATCAATTTTATTGGCGACTTGTCTCCCCTTCCAGCATCTTTACAACAGGAAATGCAATATTCTATGGAGAGAACAAAATATAATCGGGGAGTATATTTTAATGTGGCGATTAATTATGGTAGTCGTCATGAAATGGTCAAAGCCTGTCAGGCGATCGCCGAAAAAGTACAACGGGGAGAATTATCACTAGAAGAAATTGATGAAAACTCCATCGCTCAATCTCTTTACACTGCCACCAGTCCTGATCCCGACCTGTTAATTCGTACTAGCGGTGAGATGCGTTTAAGTAATTTTTTGCTCTGGCAACTGGCTTATACTGAAATTTATATTACCGATACTCTGTGGCCCGACTTTGATCGCCATGAATTCGACCGCGCTTTACAAGCTTATCAACAAAGAGACCGCCGCTTTGGGAAAAAGATATCATAATTAGTAATTCACCAAGACAAACTAATAAATGACAGAAACCTCCCAAACCATTCAATTACCGAGTCAAGAAAGTGCGATCGCTCTAGCAGGAATTAACGAACAAAATCTCAAATTATTATCTCGTCGTACTGGTACTCAGGTAGTTTTGCGGGGACAGGATTTACTGATTATCGGTCAAGAAAAAGCCGTAGCTAGATGTATTACGGTAGTGCGATCGCTAAAACCGTTATGGTTGGAAGGTAAGGGAATTTTTGAACCAGATATTGTCACTGCATTGCAAGCGGTAGATACGGGACGTACTGAAGAGTATAGCGACTTACAGAGTAATATTCTGGCTAAGACTAAACGAGGAGAGTTAATTCGAGCAAAAACCTTCAAACAGAAACAATATATCAAAGCTATTCAAACTCACGATATCACCTTTGGCATCGGGCCTGCGGGAACGGGTAAGACTTTTTTAGCCGCAGTTTTAGCAGTCAAAGCCTTACTCAACGATGAATGCGATCGCCTGATCTTAACTCGTCCTGCGGTAGAAGCGGGAGAAAAATTGGGTTTTTTGCCAGGAGATTTACAAGAAAAAGTCAATCCTTTCCTACGTCCTTTATACGATGCCTTGTATGAATTTATTGATGCCGAAAAAATTCCCGACTTAATGGAGAGAGGAAAAATTGAAGTTGCTCCCTTAGCGTATATGCGAGGACGTACTTTATCCAATGCTTTTGTCATCGTTGACGAAGCGCAAAATACTACCCCTGCCCAGTTAAAAATGGTACTCACCCGTTTGGGATTTAATTCTAAAATGGTAGTCACGGGGGATATTACCCAAACAGACTTACCTTCCCATCAAGATTCTGGTTTAGTTGTTTCGAGGAAAATTCTCAGAAACGTTGAAGGAATTGCTTTTTGCGAGCTAACCCAAGCCGATGTCGTGCGTCATCCCCTAGTACAAAAAATTGTTGCTGCTTACGAACAGTATGAAAAACATTGAACATTGAACATTGAACATTGAACAGCCAAATTTAAATTTGTAAATGATAACTGGTAAATGATAACTGGTAAATGATTAATGATAAGTGTCGATCGCTTTTTAGAACGTTGCAGCCAATCTAGTAGTGCTGCTTTTGCTGCTTTTACGGAATTGTTAAGCAGTTTAAAATCTCCTGATACTCAATTGACGGCGCGTCAGTTTTTTGATTCTGTTTATCGAGTTTGGAGGGAAACCAATCAGGAACATAAGTATTATTTTTCTTTCGTGACTCAGGTAGTGAAAACCTATGAGGGCGATCGCCGAGAGTTAAAATTGTTATTATTTCCTAGTATTTTTGCTCCTGAAGAGTGGTCGTTGACTTTTTATGAGGGACTGTTGCGCTATCCTGCCGAAGAATTTTATAGTCGTCGGGTAGTTGAATTAGGTTGCGGTAGTGGTTGGATTACTCTGGCGATCGCTTTAAATTCTCTGCCTCAAGTTATTTATGGGGTAGACCTCAATCCCAGAGCGGTGGTTTGTTCTCAATTGAATTTGTATTTTAATGCTTTAGATGATGCGGGAAACCCCATCTTCGATAGCGAATGTAAAACCCTAATTGATCGTGTTGAGTTTGCTCAGTCTGATTTATTGGAATATTTTAGACCAATTCCCGAAAAAATCGCTACAGATCGACCCACCAGTCCCCCAGTCTCTTCGTTTCATCCCCTCGATCACGTTATCGGCTGTATTCCTCAAGTACTAAATCCAGAGTTAGAAATCATGCGAGATCTGATTCAACAGGAAAGTAATGATGAATTTTTGCATTCTTTGAGTAATTATTGCGAAAAACAGGGTTATATAGAAGATCGATTTGGTTTGGGTTTATTGGCCAAGGCGATTGAACAATCAATTAAATTATTAAGACCGACGGGAAAGGTAATTTTTAATTTTGGCGGTCGTCCTGGAGTATGGGTATTAGAACGTTTGATGACCAGGCGTGGTTTAGAGGTACGTCAAATTTGGCAGACTAAAGTAGAACAAGACTCCGATACGGATATTTCTGGTTTGGTAGAAATTGAACGAGCTACGGGTCATCGATTTGAGTTTTTTATCACTCCTCGCAGTAATATTCCCATCAGTGCGGCTACTGCTTGGGCCTACAGTCAACATGGGGGTAAAATCTATCATTCGGTTTCAGTGTATGAAGGGGCTTTGGTTTATCCTAGCTGGCTGAAACAAATTTTTCAGATTCTAGAGCAGCCTAATTTACAAGAGGTAAAAACTGCTTTAGATTTAACGGAAAATGATGCTGATGTTGCCGAAGAGCGGTTTTATTGGCTGGCATCTTTATTTAATTATCTTGATCGCTGTAGTTATCTTCCCTATGGACTGACAGGAGGAGAAATAGAGTTATGCGAGCGCGTAGCCGCTTATTTTCGCAATTATTATTCAATTCCTTGGGATTTGGCAAATTTAGTTATTACCCCATCGAGAGAAACGGCGATCGCCAATTTACTCACGGTTTACTCACCGCAATTGATTACCATTGATGCTGGGTTGCGACAGTTATTACCTGCTAATTGTCAACGGCAAATTATCGAAACACCCCGCAGTATTCCCTTAACCTGTAAATTAATCACTAAACTGCGTCCGACATTGATTATTACAGGACTCGATGCTTTAGAAATAACTTCCACAGAACCTTTTGCTTCATTGGTGAATACAGCCCAAGAAATCGGAGCATTATTAGTAGTAGATATTTCCCAAAACTTAAATCTCTCCAGCCATCCTGTTACTAACGGTTTATTTGAATATTTAGCCGATGTCAGTTTGCCAGCTAATGTAATTTTATTGGCAGACTTAATTAAAAATCGACTTTATCCCGATTTATCTTTATGTATTGGAGTGACAACTTGTCCCCAACTGCGAGAAAATTTAGTTAGAGCCGCAGAATTAACCTACAGTCGCGTTCCTCTAATTACTCAATTTTTTTACCAACAACTATTAGAACAGTTACTACATTTTCAAACAGCTAGGCTACAACCTAATAATAACAATCTGCTGATTTCCCACACTGAAGGATCTTTTCGTCTCCAGCGATCGCCCGCCGTCAGTCAAGCTTTTAACCATCCGGCAATTGGGGAAAACGAATTACCTTTTACCCCCTCTACTATTAGACTCGACTGTGGAGAAAACTGTTTACCCAGTCCCAATACTTTATTAAAAGCGATCGCCGAAGCTTTTGCCCGACAAGAAATAGCCCCCGAAGAATGCGACTTACACCATAATTTATCTCTGTTATTTGCCCAAAGATATGGTATTAATTATGCTGATCGAGGTAATTTTGCCTATGGTTCGGGGGTAGCATCGTTATTTAATGCGATCGTGCAACAGTGCCGTCAACAAGCAGGAACGTTTATTTTTCCTCAAGGTGCTTACGGTTATTTCCGCGCTGCTTTAGACTTTTATGGAGTACCAGTAAACATCGCACCAGGTGATGAAACTAGGGGTTTTAAACTAGATTTATCCACTTTAGAACAAATTTTAGCAAATACCACTAATTCCTGGCTCTATCTTAATGCACCCATATCTAATCCTACTGGTGCTTTATATTCTAGTTTAGAAATACAGGCGATCGTCGAGTTGGCATGGCAATATCAGGCAATAGTAGTTTTAGATACAATTTTTGCTGGTTTAGAATTTGAGTCTCAAAACCTGGATCTTTCTTGGTTGCAAGACCGACGTAGACAATCTACGGGTAATATTATTTTATTAGGGGGAATTTCCAAAGAATTTTCGGCAGCAGGAATGCGCTTTGGCTATTTGTATTCTCCTCGTGGGGCAATGGTCAAGCAACTAGCAGCATTTATTCCGAGTCGTCTTCCCCAAACTACCATGTATGCTATGAATCGATTTTTTGATCGCGTGGTAAGCGGAGATGCTGCGATCGCCGAACATGGAGAATTTCAACGTCAACTTTTGCAGCAACGGGCAATACAGCTAACGGAAGTTTTACAACAATCGGGTTGGACACCAATTATTCCTCAAGGGGGACTCTTTTTAGTTGCCAAACCTACAGCTTTTTTAGACAAAACTATTAGTAATGATCAACAAGAAATAGCGATCGATGGCGATTCAATTACTACTGTTTTATTCAATAAAATAGGATTGACAATTAACAGTGCTACTTGGACTGGCTTACCAGATTATTGCCGTTTTGTTCTCTCAGTTACAGAAACAGAATTTCAAGCAGCTTTACAGCGAATTCGTCAAGTCGCTTTGCTTCAATTAAAAATTAAAAATTAAAAATTTAATTAATATTACTTACTTTACTTGCGGCTTAAAGTGTCACCAATTTTGATAAGATACTCTTCGCCCAACATCAACAGCAAACCATCACTGCGATCAAATATGTCCGACTCACAAGCAATCAATCAAGCGGTAGCTAATCTCTATAATACCTATCCCTTTCCCCCCGATCCTCTTTCGGATTTAGAACCTCCTGGTTATAACTGGCGGTGGAATTGGATTTCGGCTTACAGTTTTTGTACTGGAAAGAAACCAGAGACTGAGGATATTCGTATTTTAGATGCTGGTTGCGGTACTGGTTCGGGTACGGATTATTTAATTCACCTCAACCCCAAGGCAGAAATTGTCGCCATCGATTTAAGTGAGAAGGCTTTAGCAGTTGCCCAGGAAAGATGCGATCGTTCGGGAGTTATTGCCAAACACCAGAAACCAGTTAAGTTTTACAACCTCAAACTAGAAGAAGCAACCCAACTAAAAGGGGAATTTGATTTTATTAATTGTGTGGGGGTATTACATCATTTACCCGAACCAGAAAAGGGTATTCAAGCATTAGCTAAAAAACTCAAACCAGGTGGTATTTTACACATTTTTGTCTATGCTGAATTAGGAAGGTGGGAAATTAGCCTAATGCAAAAAGCGATCGCTTTACTTCAGGGAGATAAAAGAGGCGACTACAAAGACGGTGTTAAAGTAGGTCGAGATATTTTTGCCAATTTACCAGAAAATAATCGCATTTTAAAACAAGAAAATGAAAGATGGAAGTTAGAAAACCATCGCGATGAAGCTTTTGCTGATATGTACGTTCATCCCCAAGAAATTGATTATAATATCGCAACTTTGTTTGAATTAATTGATGCTTCTGGTTTAGATTTTGTCGGTTTTTCTAATCCAAAATATTGGCAATTAAATAGATTAATTGGAAAATCTCCAGAATTAATGGAACGGGCTAAAAATTTAAGCGATCGCGAACTATATCGTTTAATTGAATTATTAGACCCCAGCTTGACTCACTACGAATTCTTTTTAACTAAACCACCATTACCGAAAATAGATTGGTCCCATGACGAACTATTAAATCAAGCTATTCCCGAATGTCATCCCTGTATGCAGGGTTTTCCCAGTCAAAATTTCTTAGATTTTGAATATCACATGGTTCATTTATCCGATGCCGAATATGAATTTATGTTGGCTTGCGATAAAAATACAGAAGGGCATAATGTTAAAGAATTACTCACTAATTGTGAATTAGATCTAGCAGGAGTGCGATCGCTTTACCATAGACAGTTGATAATTTTATCAGTTACCAGTAATCAGTGATAAATAGAGCTAAAATAGATTCTATAAGGGATTGACTTGCGCAGCAAAATATGGTTTGAGGAGTAAGTTTTGAGAAAGTGAAAAGCCTGTCCCGCAAGGGATTTTGTACAGTCGGGATGACAGGATTTGAACCTGCGACCCCTGCTTCCCGAAAGCAGTGCGCTACCAAGCTGCGCTACATCCCGCATTTCCCTTATGTATGTTATCACGTCTTTTCTTTCTTGAACCTATTTGTCTGAATCTATTGGACAATAGATCTGCCGAATTAAAACTTTTAATATTATTTTTAGATTTAAGGCAAATTGAAGGAATTTTTAGCTTTTATCTCTCGTATATCAATCAGCATCACCAGGGAGGGAAGAAAATCCTTTCTAATGATTAACTTAATCAACAATTATTTAAGATTCTCTCACCGCGAACTTCCAGTCCAACGGTTGATTGTCTTCAGCAATCTCGCTAAAGTTAAGTTATATGAATAAATTAATCAGCACCCCAGCACTGATGTTTGGCTCTGGCAGGCCTTCTCATATAACTAAATAAAAGTTCACAATACTTGATAGAATTATGAATCCAAAAATTTTATATGTTCGACTGCCTTGTAATCCAATTTTTCCCATCGGAGTAGTTTATTTGTCAGACCACGTTCACAAACTGTTTCCCCAAGTAGAGCAAAAAATTTTCGATCTCGGAACTGTACCGCCTTTAGATTTTAATCGGGCTTTAGACCGCTGTATTGATGAATTTCAACCAACTTTGCTGGTATTTTCTTGGCGAGACATTCAAATTTATGCTCCCGTAGGAGGCAGGGGAGGTAATCCGCTCCAGAACGCTTTTGAATTGTATTATGCGAAAAACCCCTTAGTTAAATTAAGAGGAGCATTAGGGGGCTTAAAAGTTGCAACAGCTTATTATGGTGAATTATGGCGCAATATTGGATTAATTAAGCGAGGATTAGCCAGAGCCAGAAAATATTACTCCGAAGCTCGGATTATTGTAGGAGGTGGTGCAGTTAGCGTGTTTTACGAGCAGCTACAAAATCAGCTACCTAAAGGAACGATTGTTTCTGTAGGAGAAGGAGAGCAATTATTAGAAAAATTACTGAAAGGGCAAGATTTTCGAGACGAACGCTGTTATGTGGTGGGAGAGAATCAGCCCAGGGAACGAATGATCCATGAATGGCCCAGTCCCTTAGAAAAAACTGCCTGCGATTATGACTACATAACCCAAATTTGGACGGAATTTGACTATTATCTTCAAGAAAACGATTTTTATATTGGTGTACAGACTAAAAGAGGCTGCCCTCATAACTGTTGTTACTGTGTCTATACCGTAGTAGAAGGCAAACAGGTCAGAATCAATCCAGCCGAAGAAGTGGTCAAAGAAATGCGCCAGCTATACGATCGCGGTATTCGTAATTTTTGGTTTACTGACGCACAGTTTATTCCCGCCCGTAAATATATCCCCGACGCGATCGCCTTACTACAAAAAATTATTGACTCTGGAATGAAAGATATCCATTGGGCGGCATACATTCGTGCCGATAACCTCACTCCCGAATTATGTGAGTTGATGGTGAAAACAGGAATGAACTATTTTGAAATTGGCATTACTAGTGGCTCGCAAGAATTAGTCCGTAAAATGCGGATGGGGTATAATTTGCGTACCGTACTGCAAAACTGTCGGGATTTGAAAGCGGCTGGTTTTAACGATTTGGTTTCGGTGAATTATTCTTTTAATGTAATAGATGAAACTGATGAAACGATTCGTCAAACCATTGCCTATCACCGAGAATTAGAACAAATATTCGGTGCAGACAAAGTAGAACCTGCTATTTTCTTTATCGGCTTACAACCCCATACCCACCTGGAAGAATACGCCTTAAATAACGACATTCTCAAACCAGGATACAATCCCATGAGTTTGATGCCTTGGACTGCTAAAAAATTATTGTGGAATCCCGAACCTTATGGTTCGTTTTTCGGCGAAGTCTGTCTGCAAGCTTGGCGGCAAAATCCTAATGATTTTGGACGAGAAGTAATGGCAATTTTAGAAACCAAATTAGGTCGCGCTCCCCTTGAATCGGCTTTATCTGCTCCGATTGACTCACAATCTCCAAGGCTAACCACTACTGTATAGACCAACGGTGACTTCATTTCTAACTCAACAACTAATTACTTATTATGCTGGAAGGTTCGATATTACAAAAATTATATGAAGCTGATCGCGATAGTCAAAAACCATTAAATTTGGGTGTTTACTATAAAAATACCCTGGTAGCTCTCTGTCACGCCCTAGAAGACTTTATTTTAGATTCAGAAGACGCACCGCTAATGATTACAGCCTTTCAACGGGGTAAGTGGTATTTACAAGAAGCAGAACGTTATGGAGATTTAGCCGATAAAGCCATTCAAGTAGCAATTATGGCTGCACCAGATGCAGGATTTGAAACTCATCCTACCAGCCAAAAAGATAATGTAACTTTAATCCATCTCCAACCAGATGATCCGGTAGCAGAAGAATGGCATTTGATTATTTTGTCTCCTACCTATACTGCTATGGTCTTGTGTCAGGAACTATCTGCTCACGACTACGGAGAGCGACAACCAAAAGAAGATTTAGAACGTAAATTTTATGGTTTTTGGACTTTTGAACCCGAACTAGTCCGAGAAACCGTCGAACTGGCGATCGCTCATATTGCCAATTATCAGCCAGATTTTGCCGCTAGGCTGCGAGAACAAATGCAGCAAATAGTCTCCGAATTTCGTACCAGAAAAAGAGATGACCTCGATGCTGTAGTTTCAAGAGTAGTTAATTATCTTCAAGCCTGTCAGCAAGACTTACATCAACCAGACAATTCTACGAACTTTAATTTTTTTAAAGCTTTAGACGACAATATCCTCTCTAACGAGTTACAGGCATTTTTACGCATGGCACAGCTATTAGATCGCAATGATCTCAGCAATCCCATGGCAGCCTCAGAAGTAACTGCAATGGCAGAAGCTATGGCACAATTATTAGACTTACCTGCCTGGCAGGTCAAGCGTCTCAATTTGGCAGGATGGTTACATCGTCTTGGATTACCTAAAATAGCCGAAACTGAAGATAAGAAATCTATCCCTCAAAAACAAATATTAAATCGAGAAGATGCCACGGCTAAACCCTTAGTTTTGCGAATTATGCCCCAACTACAGGCGATCGCTGAAATTATTACTCATCAAACTGAAGCTTGGGATGGTTCAGGTGCGCCTTCTGGGTTAGCTTACGATAACATTCCCCTAGAATCTCGCATTCTGCGCTTAGTTGCCGATTTTCAACAAAAAATTAGCAACTATAGACATCAACAGCCAGAGGAACTAGATACTATTTTTAACAATGCCCTGGCTGATTGCCAGACTATGGCTGGTAAACTGTACGATCCAAAATTGGTTGAGGCTCTAGCTTTACTGGTTATGGGAATGCAACAAGGAATGAGTTTGCAGACATATCAGCCTAAAATTGCCGCAGGAATGTGGTTAATTGATTCTAAATAATTTTGAAAAACATAGAGCAATACTTTAACCATAAACAGCAAAGAGCTAAATTAATTCATAATTTATTAGATTTAAATAATTTTGATAATTACATCAATAATGACCACACTAGAAACTATTCGTAAAGGGCAAGACAAGCATTTTCCAGGAGTAGATTTAGAAGATGAAGACCTCTCTGGCTGTCAGTTAGAAAAAATTAATCTAGCAGGAGCTAATTTAGTAGGAGCAGATCTGTCTAAATCTAGTCTTAAAGGTGCGAGATTGGATGGAGCTAATTTGTTAGGAGCGCAATTAACCCAAGCAGATCTCAGAGCCAATTTACTGGGAGCGAATTTGATGCAAGCAGATTTAAGTAATGCCGATTTGCGGGGTAGCAACCTTCGAGGGGCTAATCTCATGGGAGCAAAACTATCTAGAGCTTCATTGGCTGGGGCATTTCTTAGTGGTGCAAATTTGACTGGGGTTAATCTTCAGGGGGTTGATTTTCGTAACGCCGATTTGCGAGGGGTTAATTTAAGCAGTGCCAATCTCAAAGGAGCAAATTTAGTTCAAGCCAACCTACAAGGAGCGAATTTAAGCGACACTAATTTAGAAGAAGCAGATCTTCGAGGAGCAAATTTAGCAGGAGCAAATTTAGCAGGAGCAAATTTGTTATGTGCCGAACTAGAAGGTAGTAATTTGATAGGGGTGAATCTGGAAAGAGCTTGTATGTTAGGAACGATATCTTAAATTGACCAACGGTCACCCG
>JBHJNX010000104.1:0-24576 GCA_050330335.1 Pleurocapsa sp.
TCGATTTCTTTTGTTTGTGCAAATTCATCTCGCCAGTAAAAGTCACGTCCGCCGTCACCTTCGGTAACTCTACTCGGACTTGCTTTATAGTGGGAGTCTTCTTTGCACATTAAGATAAAAATCACTCGGTTCTCAACAATGTTTAAGTTGACTTAATAGAAGGATAATTTCATCGATCGCTTTTCTAATTTCCGAACTGGATAAGTCGGAGTTATTGACCATAATACTGAAAACTAATGTTTGATAGTTGGGTACATTGAGATAACCTGCTAGTGTTGAAACACCAGTTAAAGTTCCCGTTTTTCCCCAGAGGTTTCCCGATACCTGAGTATCGATAAATCTATTTTTTAAAGTGCCATTTTTCCCTGCTACGGCTAGAGAATTTTGATAAACTTGACTATATTGTGAATCTGCTGCCATTAAGTTGAGTATTTCAACTAATACAGTAGGGGTTAGTAAATTATGGCGAGATAAACCAGAACCATCTACTAAAACATAATCTTTTTCATTTATACCTAATTTAGTTAGAGTTGTTTCCACAGCATCTATTTTGTTATCAGTCTTAAGTTTTTTTTGTAAAAGATTCAAAAGAACTTCGGCAGATAAATTATGACTATCTTGATTAATTTCTGATAAAATTACTGATAATTGAGGAGAAATCAGAGTGGCGATTTTAGTTTCTGAGTTATTATTATCTGCTTGCTCAATAACTCGTCCTTGGATAATTTTAATGCCAGTTTTTTCTAAAATTAACCGCCAAGATTCTAAAAAATAATTAGCAGGATTAACAATAGCTAAACCCCAAACATCTGGTGTTTCATTGCTCGCTAATTCACCGTTAATGTTTAAAATTGGCTCTCCCAAAACTCCATCAATGGTGACATTATATTCAGTATCTTTTGGTGCAGTAATGGCATTATTTGCCACTCGCCATTGTCTGGCGGCGATCGCATTACTCCATTCAAGTTTTACTGGTTTTCCTATTGCTTGAGGGAATAAAGTTAGCGTTACCGTGTTGCGATCGAGAATTAAACTATTAACCGCAGTTCCGTAATAACTATAAACATCCGACCATTCCCAAGTGGCATTTAAAGAAGATTGAGTAAAGTAACTATCATCAACTATTAACTTTTCTATACGTTTGATGCCTAACTCTTGCAACCGATGTACTATAGCTTTTAAACTTTTAACTGATAGAGTGGGGTCGCCTCTACCTTCTAAGCGTAAAGAAGTTAAATTAGGAGCATTACCTACAGCATAAACTGGGGTTTCAATACGAAAATCAGCACCTAATTCTACTAAAGCAGCCGCAGTAGTTACGAGTTTGACAACTGATGCGGGAATAAAATATTTATCTGCTTCTAAACTATAAAGATTCTTACTATTCTGAGTTTGAATGGCAATTCCCCATCGCGATCGCGCTAATTGAGGACGAGTGATAATTTTCTCGATTGCTAGTGGTAAATCCTGGGGACATACAGATTGATTATCCGACTGAGTTACTGTCTCTCTTGCTGTCACCGATAGGGTTAGTACCGAAAGACTAAATAGTAATCCGAAATATCCCAAAGATTTAAACCAAGATAAAATCAATTGCTGATTGGTAGGGCAATAAACAACAGGCACAACTTTAGCACAATTAACCTAAATTACCCATTGTCAATTTTAAGGTGCAAATAGGGAAATTTAACTACAGTTGACTCTGGCAAAATCAAATGTACCACTTGACAATCGAAACCGTAGCCAATGCGATCGCCTACACGATGGTTTTTATCTTCGGTGCTTGTATTGGTAGTTTTTTAAATGTAGTTGTCTATCGGATACCTGCCGGTATATCCTTAGTTTCTCCTCCTTCTCGCTGTCCTAAATGTATGCATCAGTTGGGTAAAACCGAAAACGTTCCCATCTTGGGTTGGGTGTGGTTGCGGGGGCGTTGTCGCTGGTGTAAAACTCCTATTTCCAGTCGCTATCCCATTGTCGAAGCCATAACGGGAGGGATTTTTTGTCTGGTTTTTTGGCAATTTGGCTATACCATTCAAACCATCGGATATTGGGCTTTTTTATCCTGGTTGTTATCTCTCTCTTTAATCGATCTCGATACCATGACCCTACCGGCTTGTCTGACTAAATCAGGATTGGTTTTAGGATTGATTTTTCAGGCACTAGCAGGTTGGTATAGTGACAGTATATCTGGTGTAGCCAGTCAGTTATTTTTTGGCATTGCCGGGGCGGTAACAGGAATCTGGTTATTAGAAACCATTGCGATTATTGGTTCAATTGTTTTAGGACAGCAAGCAATGGGAGATGCTGATGGTAAACTGTTAGCTACTATTGGTGCTTGGATAGGTTGGAAATATGTTTTATTGACTAGCTTGATCGCCTGTGGAGTCGGTGCAGTAATTGGCGGTGGCGCGATCGCTTTAGGGTTACTTAGTAGAAAACAACCTATGCCTTTCGGCCCTTTTTTGGCTTTGGGAGGTGCGCTAACTCTGTTTGTCGGCGAGGCGATAATCAATGCTTATGTGAATAACTTTTTCCCCCTTATATAATCAGTTATTAATTTCAGGTTTCAAGATGGTCAACTGTGTTTTTCCAAAGAAATGTGGAATTTTTTGACAATTTCGGTGGGATCCATCGATTTTAACAGGTAGTCATCCACTCCATGAGCGGCAAAATACTGCCATTCTTCGCTAGACAATTGGGAACATAATAAAATTAAACTCAGGCGATCGCCTATGGCTTGTTGTTTAATTTCTAGAGCAATATCTCGTATGTTAAGCTCCCAAGAGTCGCGATCGATCGCTACTACTGTTGGTTCTAATAAGGTAACTTTATCAATTGCTGTAGCTGTGTCGGTCAACCAAACTACTTGATAGTCAACTGCTGTAAGTAATTGACAGATGAAAATAGCATTTTCTTCATCGGCGGTCACTAAAACAATGGTTGGCGATCGCTTGAATAGAGAATTAGCTACAGGAGTGCGATCTCTCAGTTGTGATTCTATTTGGGTTTTTTCGGGTAAATAAAAGGTAAATACCGAACCCTGTTCTACCGCCGACTCTACTTCAATTGTTCCGCCATGAAGTTCGATCAATTGTTTGGTTAAAGCCAAGCCGACTCCAGTACCTCCATGAGTACGTCGTCGAAAATCTTCTAGTTGTTTAAATTTTTCAAATAATAAGGGAATTTCATGAGTAGCAATACCGATACCCGTATCTTCAACTTGAAAGATTACCTGCCGTGATTCTCGCCAAATTCTGAGAATAACTTCTCCTTCGTGGGGGGTGAATTTAATGCCATTACCAATCAAATTCAATAATATTTCTGTCAATCTTTCAGCATCAGCAAAAAATAAATCTGCTTCTGAGTTTACTTTATATTCTAAACTTAAATTAATATTTTTCGACTTGGCTTCTGGCTGCAAAATTTTTAAAGTTTTTTTGGCTATATCTACTAGAGATATTTGAGTAATGTTAAGTAGATGTTTGCCAGATTCTACTTCTGAAAATTCTAAAATATTGTCAATTAAGCTCAGTAAATGCTTGCCACTTTCTTGAATTAGTTGTAGATATCGTTGTTGTTTTTCGACAGGCAAAGCTGGATTATTTTTATTAAAAGACCATTGTAATAAAGTTCCCGATAAACCGATAACGCAGGTTAAGGGACTTCTCAATTCATGACTCATGCTACCAATAAATTCATGTTTGGATTGACTGGCAGCTTGGGCAGCAATTAAAGCATTTTTAATTTGTTGTGCCTGAGTTTTAACTTGTTTTTCTAATAAGATTTTTTGTTGTTGTAATTGTTGATAAGATTGATTTTGATGAATAGCGATCGCTAAATATTCTGCCATTTGCTGTAAAAACTGAATTTCTTTTTGTTGCCATTGTCTTGGGGCCAAACATTGATGGGCAATGGTAAATCCCCATAATTTTCCCTGTACGTTAATGGGAATGACAATTTTAGCTTTTACTTGCAATTTAGCCATTAAAGATTGTACACAAGGATGTAAATTAGAGCCATTTTCAACATCTTGAATTGCTAAACTAAATCCCTGACGATATTTATGAATAAAATTAGTTTTTTGACTAAAACAAGTTTCATCTTGAAAATTTAAAATAGAAGTTATTGCTTCGCTTTTCCTTGCTTCATAAGTAACTATGTCAGCAATTTTGGCTAATTGAAAATCTTCTACATTGAGTTCGACAGCAACATTTAATTGATAGATTACCAAGCGATCTAATTGCAAAAACTGACAACTCCTGTCGATCGCTGTTTGAATGATTTTTGCTACATTAAGATGTTGAGCGATCTGAGTTTTTAATAGATCGAAAATCTGTTGTTGTCCCTGTTGATAATGCAGAAGTTCTTTCATAGCCCTATTTTGAGTAGAAATAAGTTCTCGCTCATTTGGATTTATTGAGATCAGAGTGTCTGGAAAACATTGGTTCTGTAGCTTCCTTGGTTCAAGATCATGACAATCACCCTGAGTTAATATAGCGATCGCCGCGAGCGCAAAATGTCGCAGATCATCATTGTTTTTCAGCCATCGGTCTTTAAGACTAGTTTTTAAAGATTCAATAGTAGGAAAATTATATTTACTTTGCTGACTAAGTTGCTCTAAAAAATTACAGATTACTTGACAATCAAAAGTCAGATTAGCCTGATAGCTACGCTCTGGTAATAAAGTTTTTGTCCATAACAAAGCAGTGAAATCTGAAGAGATTAATAAGTAAAATTTTTCTGATTCTAATTGTGTAGTAGAATTGACTTGTTCTTCATCTTCTTGAGAAAATAATGCTTCTTCTGTAATTAATACAGTATTATTCCCTGACAATGTAGCAGTAGCAGACCACATCGAACAAAGCTGAAGCAAAATTTCCTGACTGATAGTACGTGTAAAAACAAAAGAAGATGGCAACATCAACACATTGTAAGTCTAAACAATTATAGTAATAACCAATAATTATTCTCAGTGTCTCTAGCTTCTCTCATTTTTTATCCTTTAATCTAAACCGTAATTATTTCTCAAGATTAGACATTCAATATGCACAAATTAGCTGCGATCCCCGGTGGATGGAATCCCAATACCGAAGGTGTTATTTTTATCGAACAAACTCCCGCCCCCATTGTTTTTCTCACTGCCGCTGATACAGATATTCAAACTATTGCCGCTGCGATCCCCAAACTTGACCATGATTTCCCTCACCTGCGAGTGGCTAATTTATTGAATTTACAACAACAACTAAGTATTGATACTTACGCAGAAAAGGTGTTATTTAAAGCACGAATTATTATCTTGCGTTTATTAGGTGGAAATACTTATTGGTCTTATGGTTTAGAAGCAATTAAAGAAGTTGTAAACATTACAGGTGCTGCTTTATTTGTCTTACCTGGAGACGATGTTCCCGATCCCGATCTAATTAGTCATTCTACAGTTCCTTTAACATTAGTAGACCGAGTATGGCGTTATTTTATTGCAGGTGGAGTAGAAAATTATCTCAATGCTTTAAAGTTTATTAGTAATGCTTGTTTGCCGACAAATTATCAGGTAAGTCCACCTCAATCTATTCCCGATTTCGGATTATATTCTTGGCAAAATCTAAACAATTTAAAATCACAAAATAGTCAAGATATATCTTCAGTAGGATTGCTTTTTTATCGTTCTCATTATTTGGCAGGAAATTTATTACCAATTGATGCTTTATGTCAATCTTTAGAAGAAAAAAACTTAGAGCCGGTTCCGATATTTATCTCTTCATTAAGAAAACCAGATTTACAAACAGAATTATTAACTTTAGTACGAGAAAAATCGATTAAATTATTGCTCAATACCACTAGTTTTTCTGTAGCCAAGATTGAAGATGAAGCTGCGATCGCTTTTTGGGAACAATTAAATATTCCAGTCTTACAGGTAATTTTAAGTAGCAGTAGTCAAGAACAATGGGAAGCTAGTTTTCAGGGATTAATGCCCAGAGATGTGGCGATGAATGTGGCACTACCAGAAGTCGATGGAAGAATCATTACCCGCGCGGTTTCCTTTAAATCAGTTCAAACTTGGAACGAACAATTAGAAACTAATGTTATTGCCTATCAACCCCAAAGCGATCGCATCGATTTTGTGGCACAATTAACAGCCAATTGGGTGAATTTGGCTCAAACTCCCGCAGCAGAACGAAAAATTGCCCTAATCTTAGCTAACTACCCCAATAAAGATGGCAGAATCGCCAATGGAGTCGGTTTAGATACCCCAGCAAGTTGTATCGAAATTCTACAGGCTTTACAACAAGAGGGATATTATTTACCCGATATTCCTGAAACGGGAGACGAATTAATTCAATTATTAACGGCAGGTGTTACTAATGACTTAGAAAGTAGTTCCCTTCGAGTAGTACAAAAATACCTAGAAACAGCAGAATATCAACAATATTTTCAAACTTTACCTACCAGTATTCGACAGGCAATTATCGCTCGTTGGGGAGAGGTAGATGCAGGAATGCAGGAAGGAATAATCCCTATACCTGGTATTGAATTAGGAAATGTTTTTATCGGCATTCAACCATCGAGGGGATACGATCGCGATCCGAGTTTAAACTATCATGCACCAGATTTAGAACCCACTCACGAGTATTTAGCTTACTACTATTGGTTGAGAAAAAAATTTCAGGTAGGGGCGATCGTTCATGTAGGTAAACACGGTAACTTAGAATGGCTACCGGGGAAAAGTATTGCTCTATCTGGCGATTGTTATCCTGAAATTGCCTTACAAGCTATACCTAATATTTACCCCTTCATTGTCAACGATCCAGGAGAAGGTTCGCAGGCCAAAAGGCGATCAAGTGCAGTAATTATTGATCATCTCACACCACCTTTAACTCGCGCCGAACTTTATGGTGGTTTGGAAAAACTAGAAGCTTTAATTGATGAATACTACGAAGCACAGAGTCTTGATCCGACAAGATTACCGATAATTAGCGATCGCATTACTCAATTAGTAGAAACAGAACAACTCAATCGGGATTTAGGAATTGAAGAAATAAATCCGCAATCTCTTACTCAATTCCTCACTATAGCCGATGGTTATCTTTGCGAATTAAAAGAAGCACAAATAAGAGACGGTTTACATATTTTAGGTAAATGTCCCCAAGGTAATCAATTAAGAGATTTAATTATCGCGATCGCTCGTTCTCCCAGTTTAAATCGTTTGGGTTTGACTCAAGCAATTGTCAAAGATTTAGGTTTAGATTTCGATCCTTTGTTAGTAGAAGGCAGTTATCAGCTATCAGTTATCAGTAGGGGCGGTTCGCGAACCGCCCGTACAGTTATCAGTTATCAGTTATCAGGAGAAAATTGGCAAAATAAATGCTTGGCTAAATTAAAAACAGCTAAAAATAGTGGTGATGCGATCGCAATTATTGAATCAATCGCCATCGAATTAGTTGAATCAATCTGTCAGGGCGAATCCCCCCTAACCCCCCTTAATAAGCGGGGATCAAGAGGGGAGCTCACACACACCCAAAAACAACTCAACTGGATACAGAATAGCCTTTTACCCAATCTCCAACAATGCGATCGCGAGATTACTAATTTAATTGCCGCTTTAGATGGTAAATACGTTCCTAGTGGGGCATCGGGTGCGCCTACTAGGGGTAGACCAGAAGTACTACCAACGGGACGTAATTTCTATTCGGTAGATATTCGCAGTATTCCCACTGAAACTGCCTGGGATGTGGGACGCAAAGCTGCTGAAGCCGTAATCGAACGCTATACCCAAGAAAATGGTGAATATCCTCAAACTTTAGCTATATCCATTTGGGGAACATCCACTATGCGCACTGGAGGAGACGATATCGCTCAGGTAATGGCACTGATGGGAGTGCAGCCAGTATGGGATGGTTTATCTCGTCGGGTAGTAGACTTTGAAATCTTGCCGGCATCGGTACTCAATCGTCCCCGTGTGGATGTAACAGTAAGAGTATCGGGTTTTTTTCGCGACTCTTTCCCCAATATACTGAGCTTATTTAATAATATCACACAAGCGATCGCCCAACTACCAGAATCAGCCGCAATTAATCCCTTAGCCGAACGAGTCGAAAAAGAGACAGAGTTCTGGCAACAGCAAGGAATAACGGCAGATGAGGCAGGAAAGCGCGCTACTTATCGTTTATTTGGTTCTAAACCAGGGGCTTATGGTGCGGGTTTGCAAGGTTTAATCGAGTCTCAAAATTGGCAAACCGATGAAGATTTAGCCCGTGCCTATCTTAACTGGAGTTCTTACGCCTATGACAGCAATGGTAAAGGTAACGCCGCCCCAGAATCTTTTCAGCAGCGACTTCAACAATTACAAATAGTACTGCACAACCAGGATAATCGAGAACACGACTTATTAGATTCCGATGATTACTATCAATTTCAAGGAGGCTTAACCGCCGCCGTCAGAAGTTTGACTGGTAATAACCCCACTGTTTATTTTGGCGACAATTCCCGCCCTTCTAACCCCAAAGTTAGGAAACTATCAGAAGAAATTGCCAGAGTCTATCGTTCTCGTGTGATCAATCCTAAATGGATACAGGGAGTGATGCGTCACGGTTATAAAGGGGCATTTGAAATGGCGGCGACGGTAGATTATTTATTCGCCTATGATGCTACTACTAGATGTGTACCAGATCATATGTATGAAGGTGTAGCACAAGCTTATATTTTAAATGACCAGGTGCAGCAATTTGTGCGAGATAAAAACCCCTGGGCCTTACGAGATATGGCAGAAAGATTACTAGAAGCCCATCAAAGAAAAATGTGGCATGATGCTACCGAACAGACTATAGAAACCCTCAAAGAAATCGCCAATCACGCCGAAGGCGCGATCGAAATGAGAGATTAGGGAAGTTGGTGGAGACTTTCAGAAAGCTGATGTTTCAAGATTTATTTTCCATTTGCAAAGAAAAAATATAATTGGAATTTTTAGATATCGGATCATGTTAATATCTAAAGTCGCTGAAGTTGGGAAAGTTCGGTGGAAGAGACCTTGGCTTGAAAAGCCAAGGCTTCCTTCCACTTCGTGAAAATCCGACGCTGTGCCGCAACTGTGATTTCAGTAATTGCTGTTAACTGAAAAGCCAGAACACCAGTTTCAGCCGTATCTTAATTATCTATTTCCTGCGTCGCACGGGAAAGGAGTAGCATCCCTCGTTGAAAAAATCTGAACCGATTACCTGTCCTGGGTTATTTTATAATACGTCTGCTCTTGATGGTATTATTTATCGCCTCCGTACTCCTGGTGGAATCATTGATAGTAATCAGTGTAGATCCCTCGCTGATTTGAGTGAAAGTTTGGGTGATGGTTTTGTTCAGATAACTAACCGTGCTAATTTGCAAGTAAGGGCTATTAACAAGATATCTTTTGATGTTCTGCAACATTTACAAGCGATCGCTTTAGCTGCTCAAAATAACAAGATAGATCATCTTCGCAATATAATGAGTAGTCCCACGGCGGGAATCGATCAAAGTCAATTAATCGATACTCTTCCTCTAGTAAAAGCATTAGATAAATATATTTCCAGTCATCCCCATCTAGCTGAGTTACCACCTAAATTTAGTGTTGGTTTTAATGGTGGTGAAGCAGTATCTATTGCTAATTTTCATAATGAAATTCTGTTTGTTGCGGTACAAGAAGATTTAAATGTATATTTTCGCTTGTATTTGAGTGTTGAGAAGGGTAAACCCCCTGTCGATGCAGGTATTTTGCTAAAAGCGGATGCGACCGACCCGTCGTTTTACGGCGGGTCGCACGCGCACCAAGCAGTTGAACAATGTTTACCTGTTGCGATCGCGCTGATGGAAGTATATTTAGAAGGGGTAGATTTATTGAAAAATAAGATTAATTCTGGTAAAAAACCCCGTTTACGGCAGATTTTACAGCAATGGGGTCTAGATTCGTTCCTCGATCGCCTTTCTTGCCATTTATCTTTTCCACTTCTTGATCAATCCCCAATCTCAGAATATTCGCGACAACATCTATCTTATGGACATATCGGCATTCATTTTCAGCAACAGCAAGGACTATCTTATGTAGGTTTAGTCATTCCTTTAGGAAGATTGACAAGCCAACAAATAAAACAATTAGCCAATCTAGCGGAAGTTTACGGTGATAGTACTATAAGACTTACTCCCTGGCAAAACTTATTAATTCCTAATATACCCAATTCAAAAATTGCCGAGCTTAAAAGCAACATTACCGCTCTGGGTTTATCTTACTCCCCCAATCATCCTTATAGCGCACTTGTTGCTTGTACGGGTAATACTGGATGTGCATCTTCAGCTACCGATACCAAAAATCATGCTCTTGCTTTGGCAAAATATCTTGAAGATAAATTGATACTCAACCAGCCTGTTAATATTCATTTTACTGGTTGTTCTAAATCCTGCGCCCAAAACACTATGAGTGATATTACTCTACTCGGTACTACTATTCAAAAGAAAGATCGCACTGTTGAAGGCTATCACGTTTATTTAAAAGAGAAGAGAGAAAGATTCAATCCCCATATAAATAATAAATTTGGTCAACTTGTCTACAGTAATGTGCTTGCTGAAGATATTCCTGCTTTAATCGAACAGATTTTACAAACCGAACACATCAACACCTTACCAAAATGACACTTGAATATATCCGTGATGGCGATGAAATTTACCGTCAATCTTTTGCTATTATTCGTTCTGAAGCTAATTTATCTAGTCTTCCCCCAGATCTAGCTCAAGTTGCTGTGCGTCTGATTCATTCCTGTGGGATGATAGATATTGTCAGCGATCTAGAAGCTTCACCTAATGGAGTAACTATAGGCAGGAAAGCATTAGCAGCAGGTGCAAAAATTTTATGTGATTCTCAGATGGTCGCCAATGGCATTACCCGCAGTCGTTTACCAGCAGATAACCAGATCATTTGTACCCTCAAAGAGCCGCAAGTACCAGAAATTGCCCGTAAGATTGATAATACTCGTTCCGCAGCAGCTTTAGAACTTTGGCGAAAACATTTAGCAGGTGCTGTTGTCGCGATCGGTAATGCACCTACAGCCTTATTTTACCTCTTAGAAATGCTGGATGCAGGTGCGCCTAAACCAGCAATAATTTTGGGATTTCCCGTCGGTTTTGTCGGTGCAGCAGAATCTAAGGCTGCCCTAGCAGCAGATATTCATGGTATACCTTTTATTACTTTACACGGTCGTCGGGGTGGTAGTGCGATCGCTGTCGCTGCCATTAATGCTTTAGCAACGGAGAGAGAAATATGAGCGAATCAGTAGGTCATCTTTATGGTTTGGGTATTGGGCCTGGAGACCCTGAATTAATTACAGTCAAAGCTTTACGACTATTGCGATCAGCTGATGTAGTTGCCTATCCTATTTCCGATAAAAATAAGCAGGGTTTGGCAAGATCAATTGTTTTAGAATATATTGATTCGCAACAGATTCAAGTTCCTCTTTATTTTCCTTTTAAATTAGAGCAATCTTCTCAACCATATTACGATATAGCAGCCGAAACTCTTGCTGAACATCTTAAGTTAGGTCGGGATGTAGTGGTACTTTGCGAAGGCGATCCCTTTTTCTATGGTACGTTTATGTACATCTATAATCGCTTATGCGATCGATTTCCTACAGAAGTAGTACCTGGAATTTCTTCAATGATGGCCAGTGCTGCTGCTTTGGGAGTGCCTTTAACCTATCGCAATGATGTTTATCTGGTGCTATCTTCAATCTTGCCAGCATCTGTCTTAAAACAAAAACTAGCTGTCGCCGATGCTGCTGTATTTATCAAACTGGGAAGACATTTTGCCAAAGTAGTAGGTGTCCTGAAGGAATTGGGATTATACAAGCGAGCTAAGTATATCGAAAAAGCAACTACATCTCATCAAAAAATTATCCCCATAGAGCGAGTTAATCCGGCAGAAGTTCCCTATTTTTCCATGATTATCGTACCGAGTCAATGGCAAGCTGAGGAATAAGGATTCAGTATTTTCCCGCTCACAAAACAGTTAAAGTTGCCAGTAAGCTGTAATGCATCTAAAACGCATATTATATGATTTCTCAGGGAAGAGCAGCAAAAAAAAGAGTTGAAAGAACACGAACATCCAGAAATTAGAGAAAGAATCTTAATCTTACTGTTGACTTCTAGGGGCTAATTTACTATACATAATTACACAAACATCAAAAAAATGTGTAACTATGCGACCTCATGAATTTGCCAAAGAACTAGGAGTATCTGTTGAAACTCTACGACGCTGGGACAGAAGTGACAAATTAAAAGCAAAACGAACCCCCAGTAACCATAGATATTACACAGAAGATGATTTAGCTAAAGCAAAAGGATTCAAACCAACTCAAGAAAAAAGGCTGATTAAGGTTTATTGTCGGGTATCATCGCCAAAACAAAAAAACGAGTTAGCAAATCAAAAGAAAGCAATGGAGCAATTTTGTTTAGCTAGAGGTTTAGCAGTAGATGAATGGATAGAAGAAACGGGTGGGGGATTAAACTTTAATCGTCCAAAATTTCTGGGTTTAATTGAAGACGGTTTATATGGTTCAATTGAATTAATTGTTGTAGCTCATAAAGATCGTTTATGTCGCTTTGCTTTTGATTTGATAGCACAACTTTTAAAAAAACGCGGATGTCAAATTGTTGTCGCTAACCAAGAGTCACTAAGTCCGCAGCAAGAGCTAGTTGAAGACTTAATGGCAATAATACATTGTTTTTCTTGTCGATTATATGGAGCGAGGAGCTACAGAAAGGATAAAGAAAAAGCTATTCGAGAAATACTAGACATACCTCCTGAAACTCTGCTAAAATTACAAAATAAAATACAGTTTTAAACCAAAACATTAACCAAAACCTTTACCAAGCCTAGACTCCGACCAAATAATTAACTCCCCATTCTGGCCACCAGCAGCCAACTTTTGACCATCTTTACTCCAAGCCAGACAAGAAAAACCACCCCTAGCACCCTCTAATATTTGTCCTACTTGTTTGGCTTTTGTCCACAGACACAACCAACCATCATCGGCAGCAGAAGCTAATGATAAACTATGGGGATGAAACTTCAAAGCTTGAATTTTACTGTCATGTGCAGTTAAAACGCGGGCATTCCAACCATCTTCATCGTCAGTTTCTTTTTTCCAAACGGCAATTCCTTCTACACTAGATGCTGCTAGTAAAGGAGTATTATTTGATAATAGTTGCGACCAAGCTAAATTAGAAATCTTACCAGGAAAACCCCGCATTATCCAAGGAACAGGCAAACCATATTCTAAAACCGTAATGGTATTGTCTAAATTACCAGAAGCAATATATTTACCGTCCTCCGACCAAGCAGTAGCAATACTAGCTGAGGGCATATCGATGATATAGGGGTCATCATCCCAATTTTTAGTAGACCATACTTTGACTCCCCCATTACCTGATATAGCAATATGTTTTCCATTTGGTCGCCAAGCTAAATCTAAAACAGAAGAGTTGGCAAAAGGCAGAGTAGTAATAACTGTCTGGCTATCCGCATCCCAAATTTGCACGTAACGCCCCAAACTAAAGGCTAATTGATTACCAGTAGGACTCCAAGCAAGTTTATCGACCCATGAGGGCGCATTATCTAAAGTATAGATTTCCCCTAGCCCCCCTTGGGAAAGGATCGACCAAACTCTAACCTTGCCATCCTGTCCCCCAGCAGCTAAAAACTTGCCATCGGAGGAAAAAGCTAGACAGTCAACTGACGCTACACCCGCAGCTAATAAATTAACCAAACTGCCATCTTGCCATAAAACAACTTCCCCAGCAGCCGAACTTGCAGCTAATAGACCATCAGGCGACCAAGTTACTGCTGTAACGTATTCTGAAAGATTACCCAGCCAATGTTGTTGAAACAAGACTTTACTCTTCGCACCTATACCAAACATTGCTTAAAGTCCTCTCTCAGTTGTGCTTCATCTAGATTGCGACCGATAAATACTAATTCATTTTTGCGGGGTTTCCCTTCCTTCCAAGGGCGGTCTGGTTTACCATCAAACAACATATGTACTCCCTGAAAGACAAAGCGCAAATCTTCTCCTGCAATGTTTAAAATACCTTTCATGCGGAAGATATCTACACCTTTAGTTTGTAATAGGTTACTCAACCAGTTATTCAGTTTTTCCCCATCTAATGCCCCAGATTCTACTATGGCAAAAGACCTTACCGTCTCGTCGTGTTCGTGGGCAGTTTCGTTTAAAAATTCGGGGTCGATTTCTAAAGCACGGGCTAAATCGAATGCTTGCACTCCTAATAACACATCCATTCCTAGTTCAGAATTTTGGGTGCGATAGATTTTTGCCATCCCATTCATGGCTTTAATTTTGCTTTCTAATTCATCCAACTCTTGGGGACTAACGAGATCGGTTTTATTGAGGAGAATTACATCGGCAAAGGCAATTTGTTCCTGCGCCTCATCTGCTTCCCAGTGTTGCTGGATGTGTTTGGCATCGACAACAGTAACTACTGCATCTAAAGCAATCTTATCCCGCATATCTTCATCCACAAAGAAGGTTTGTATTACGGGGGCAGGATCTGCTAAACCAGTGGTTTCAATGACCAAATGGTCGAACTTGTCACGACGCTTCATTAAGTTACCGATAATGCGAATCAAGTCACCCCGAACCGTACAGCAAATACAGCCGTTGTTCATCTCAAAGATTTCTTCATCGGCATCAATCACCAATTGGTTATCAATCCCCACTTCTCCAAATTCATTAACGATGACGGCTACTTTTTGACCGTGTTCGTAGGTGAGGATGCGATTGAGGAGAGTGGTTTTACCTGCACCTAGATAGCCAGTTAGTACGGTGACGGGTACGGTGTTAGTGGTTGTCGCTACCATAATCTAATTCCTAAGCTCTTTTAAGATAATGATAATTGATCTCATTGCCAGGAAAATAGTTTTTAGTATAAAGAATCGAACTTGATTTTTAAGCAGTCTGCTGAGTAAGAAGCCCTACCTTCAAACCATAGGTAAGGTAGGGTAGTTCAATGTTCAATTTTTAGTGATGCAATGAAACAAAGATTGTTAGTTTGCTGTATGGCGATCGCCACAATAGCCAATGTCTTAACGATGGCTTCTGTCTCTCGTGGTGTTGAATGGTCGGAAATCGCAGAACGAGGGCGGATAATTGTGGCAGTTAAAGATAATCTGCGTCCTTTGGGGTTTACCGACGATCGCGGTAAATTAGTCGGATTGGAAATCGATATCGCTCGTCAGTTGGCAACTGAATTATTCGGCAGCAGTGAAGCAGTTGAATTTGTACCGGTAACTAACGAACAACGGTTGCAAGCAGTATTAAATGAAGAAGTAGATATGGCGATCGCCAGAGTAACCGTGACTACTCCCCGTAATCGAATAGTTGATTTTAGTCCCTATTATTATTTAGATGGCACGGGATTGATTACTAAAGATGCTACTATTGAAAATCTTAATAGTCTGGCAACGGCTGAAATTGCCGTTTTAGAAAATTCTGCCACCATTGCTGTGATCCGTCATAAATTACCCCAAGCAACTTTAATCGGGGTAAATTCTTATCAAGAAGCTCTAGAACTACTAGAATCTAACCAAGCTCAAGCATTTGCTGGCGATCGCAGTGTTTTAACTGGTTGGATTCAAGAATATCCTCAATATCAATTACTACCCGAAAGACTCTCTGGCTCACCTCTAGCTATAGTTATGCCCAAAGGATTGCAACATAAACAATTGCGACAAAAAATTGAACAAGCGATCGCCCAATGGCGTAAATCTGGTTGGCTTCGAGAACGAATTGAATATTGGGGACTTTAGGAATTGGTCATTGGTGATTGGGTATTAGTCGAAGGACATATTCATAATTAAAGGTTTAAATCGCCATCCAATGGTTAAAATTAACGGTAAATGACATTTCTTTTGATTAATGGCGCGGCAAAAATCTTTCAAGCAACAAACACCAACTCCTTCATCTCTCAATCCCACACTAGCACCCAGTAATTTTCACCTGCGACTTCAAGCTTTAGAAAAAGAACATCAGTGGCTACTCAAGCAAATTAGCCGCAAGCAAACCGAACTGCAAAATTTCTTAGAGCAAATGCGTTCTCTGGCCGCGAAAATCATGCAGCAGGGAGAACCTTTTTACCAACAACTCATCGAGTTAGATCGAGAAATTCACCATCTGTTTGCCACAATCTTTGCTACTCGAAAATTTGGTAAGCAAAGTCTGAAAAATATTCGGGGAATTTATCGCAATCTGCAAATGACGGGCATAATTAGCCCCAAAATCGAGCAACACGAAGAACTTGAAGATTTGTTTGACAACTTGAAAGAAGAATTTTTTGAGGAAGATACAGCAGAATTTCAAGCACATCATCGCCATCGACCTTTTGAGGAATCATTCCCAACTCAAGCCGAAGCTGCGCAAAGATCTGCCGAATCTAAACATATCCGCCAAACCTTTCTCCATTTAGCCTCCATCTTTCATCCCGATAAAGTAACCGATACAGATGTTCAGATGTATCACAATGAAATTATGAAAGAGGTCAATCGTGCCTACAACGAAGGAGACATTGCCAAACTTTTAGAAATCCAACGACAGCACTCTATAGGAAATACCATTGCGATCGATAATTCATCTTTAAGTAATATTGAAAAACTCTGTCAGCGCAAAGAAGCTGACAATCAAATACTTAAAACCCAATACGAAAATCTCAAACAAGAATTGAGAGAAATTCGCCATACTCCAGAAGGACAGGCAGTTAAAGAGTTTCGCTTTGCCGTCAGACAGGGATTAGACCCCATAGGAGAAATGCTCACAGAAATTAAAGCTCAAGTCGAAGAAATTGCCGAAATTCGCGATTTTGTTCGGGATTTTAAAGATAAAAAGTTAACTATTAAAAGGTTTTTACAAGGACCATCAGGGATGAATCCTGATCTGCCTGAAGATTTAGACGACATTATCGAACAAATTATGGGAGAAATGATTACTGTAATTCGTTTATAGAGGTTTTAAACTTGTGAACTGTTGGTAGTTATTAGTTAATGGTTATTAGTAGTGAGTCTCTAATCATCCATATCCAGACAACGATATACTATGCAGGAGAGTGTAAAGAAATTTTTACGCCCACAATCTAATTAGAGATTAGCTTAAATCAACACCTTAAACAAAATGAACTCAGGAATCGACTTACAAGGAAGTTTGATCCAAACTCTCCAAGACTTGGGACTCCCTCTTGGTGTAGCTAAAGCTATTTGGCTGCCCCTACCGATGTTATTGATGATTATCGGTGCGACAGTTGGGGTTTTGGTAGTTGTTTGGTTAGAAAGAAAAATTTCCGCCGCCGCCCAACAGCGTATTGGCCCCGAATATGCCGGGCCTTTAGGAGTATTGCAGCCAGTAGCAGATGGCATTAAGTTGGTTTTCAAAGAAGATGTTATTCCTGCTAAAGCCGATCCCTGGTTGTTTACCCTCGGACCCGTTTTAGTTGTAGTACCAGTATTTTTGTCCTATCTCATCGTGCCTTTTGGACAGAATTTGGTAGTTACAGATTTAAACGTGGGTATTTTCTTATGGATTTCCCTGTCTAGTATTGCACCTATTGGCTTGTTGATGGCTGGTTATGCCTCGAATAATAAATATTCCCTGTTAGGAGGTTTGCGAGCCGCCGCTCAGTCAATTAGTTATGAAATTCCCCTGGCATTATCAGTACTGGCGATCGCCATGATGTCTAATAGTCTCAGTACCATAGATATAGTAGACCAACAATCTGGCTATGGCATTTTGGGCTGGAATGTCTGGCGACAACCTGTAGGATTTCTGATTTTTTGGATTGCAGCTTTAGCTGAATGCGAACGTCTGCCTTTTGACCTTCCCGAAGCAGAAGAAGAATTAGTAGCTGGTTATCAAACTGAATATGCAGGGATGAAGTTTGCTCTATTTTATCTTGGTTCTTACGTTAACTTAGTCCTATCGGCTCTAGTTTTTGCCATCCTATATTTAGGAGGGTGGGAATTTTTCATTCCTCTCGACCATTTAGCTGGTTGGCTTGGGGTAAGTGAAACTACTCCCTGGTTGCAGATTTTAACTGCTTCTCTGGGTATTATCATGACCCTAATTAAAGCCTATTTATTAGTTTTTCTGGCTATTTTATTGCGTTGGACAGTACCCCGCGTGCGTATCGACCAACTACTAGATTTAGGCTGGAAATTCATGTTACCAGTTTCTTTAGCAAATTTACTAATTACCGCCGCCCTAAAATTAGCTTTTCCTGTTGCTTTTGGAGGCTAGTGAAGGGTCGAAGAATTATCAACTATCAAAGAAATCATGTTTAAAATCCTCAAACAAGTTCAAGACTATGCCCAAGAAAGTTGGCAAGCTGCTAAGTACATCGGTCAGGGATTGTCTGTTACCTTCGATCATATGCAAAGACGACCTGTTACGGTTCAATATCCTTATGAAAAATTAATCCCTTCTGAACGCTATCGCGGCAGAATTCACTTTGAATTCGATAAATGTATTTCTTGTGAAGTGTGTGTACGGGTCTGTCCGATTAACTTACCTGTAGTTGATTGGCAATTTGATAAGCAAGTGAAAAAGAAAAAACTCAATCACTATAGTATTGATTTTGGTGTGTGTATTTTCTGTGGTAATTGTGTAGAATATTGCCCGACTAACTGTCTTTCTATGACAGAAGAATATGAACTAGCTTCTTATGACCGCCATGAACTCAACTACGATAACGTGGCTTTGGGACGTTTGCCCTATAAGGTAACTCAAGACCCCATGGTAACTCCCCTGCGAGAGTTTGCCTATCTTCCTAAAGATGAAGTAGAACCTCACGGCTTACCTGCTGGCTCACAACGTGCTGGAAAACGCCCTGAAGAGATTTTACAAGAAATTGAACGGGGGTAGTTCCGAGGCTTATTCGGAACGTTGACTGCCCGATGATTTCATGGAGCAAAACCAAAACAAGAAGCCAAAAGTGAATAGTCAGATTGTAAGGTGGGCAACGCCCGCCCTACTTGATTACATAAATATATTTAATTAGGAGAAAGAAGTGAATTTAGCTGAAGGAGTTCAAATAGTTTCTTTTGGCATCCTCGCCGTAATGATGTTAGTAACAGCTTTAGGAGTAGTTTTATTATCTAACATCGTTCATTCGGCATTTTTATTAGCAGGAGTATTTATTAGCATTTCTGGTTTATATATTCTCTTAAATGCTGATTTTGTCGCTGCCGCCCAAATTTTAGTTTATGTCGGTGCGGTTAATGTTTTAATCTTGTTTGCCATTATGTTGGTTAATAAACAAGAAGACTTTGCTAATTTGCCCTATCGTAATATTCGCAAAGCTGCAACGGGAGTGGTTTGTTTGGGGTTATTTGCCCTGTTGGGAACAATGATTTTAGTAACTCCTTGGTCTTTAGATACTACTTCTCCTGCGGTTATTGACAACACGATTATTGCCATCGGCGAACATTTTTTTAGTGATTATTTATTACCATTTGAATTAGCTTCTGTGTTGTTATTAATGGCAATGGTAGGAGCAATTATTTTGGCACGCCGCGATTTAATTCCCGAACAAATTGTCACCAGAGAAACTGTTACTACTAGCTTGACTTTACCGGAACGTCCCCGTGAATTGGCGACTATGGGCAATACTGAAGAAAAATAATTCTAAATAGCAGCAAGATTTACTTAAATAAGGAGACAGAAAAATAGTGCAACTTGAATATTTTTTATTATTAGCGGCGGCTCTTTTTTGTATCGGAATTTATGGTTTAATTACTAGCCGTAATGCCGTAAGAGTTTTAATGTCCATCGAATTAATGCTGAATGCGGTAAATCTCAACTTAATGGGATTTTCTAATTATTTAGATGCCAGTAATATCCGAGGACAAGTTTTTGCTGTATTTGTAATTACCGTAGCTGCCGCCGAAGCAGCAGTTGGTTTGGCAATTGTTTTAGCTATTTATCGCAATCGTGATACCGTAGATATGGAAAAATTTAATTTACTTAAGTGGTAGTAACTATAGCGATTCTCATTGAAGTGAGATACACCTTGTTGATGTTTGGGAAAAGGTTAAAGGGAAAAGGAAAAAGAATTTTTACTTACTTCTAAAATCTGCTTTCAGTATTTCATTAATTTGAGAACCGCTATATTAGGTGGGCATTGCCCACTCAGGCTAAGGATCAACAAAATTTTCTCTAATCTTACTGCGCTTTTCAATTGAATAGACCACAAAACAAATTTAATCAATCTATGCCCCATGCCCCATGCTCTTCAATGTTAAATGAAATGACCACTACTCCAATTCAATCGGAATTAAACTGGAAAATTAAACTGTTATACGATGGGGAATGCCCCTTGTGTTTGCGAGAAGTTAATTTTTTACTTCAAAGGGATGCCGGACGGGGAATTATTAAATTTGTAGATATCGCTGACCCAGATTATCAACCAGAAGACAATGGAGGAGTAGATTTTGCTACTGCTATGGGTCGCATTCATGCTGTTTTGCCCGATGGTAGAGTAATTAAAAATGTCGAAGTATTCCGCCGCGTGTATGAAGAATTAGGTATGGGTTGGCTGTATGCTATTACTAAATTACCAGTTTTTGGGGCGATCGCCGACTGGTTGTATGGTATTTGGGCAGACTGGCGACTCAAATTGACGGGTAGACCCGACCTATCTACAATTATCGCTGTCAAAAAACAACAGGCAATCCCCGGAAGATGTCGTTTAGATAGTAATAAATAAAATACATTAAGGAAACCTAAAAATCTCGATACACTAAATTGCGTGTTTCTTTTAGTCAAAATCAACGGGTGATTTGTTGTATGCCAACCATCAGACAAAAAACTATCTCGGAAATATTACACGCTTATCCTTTTTATCGTGGTAGAAGATTTATCAAATTTTTGGCACAGTCTCTTTTAATGACATCGGAAAAAGCTGACGAAATAGTTTGGGCAAAATTAAAAAATGGTCGATACGTTCGGACATCTTTAGCTGATTTCAACGGACAACTAGCATATTATTATGGTAGCGGCAATGATGTAAAAATTGATTGGATTTGCCAACGTCTCGTAAGACCAGGAGATATAGTGTTAGATGTTGGGGCAAATATCGGTACTGTGACTTTTACCCTTTCGGCTCTAGTAGGTGACACTGGTCGGGTTCATTGTTTTGAACCAAATCCACAAATGCAGCATTGTATTGAAGACAGCATTCAATACAATGGTGCAGAAAATATTACCCTGCATCCTTTTGCTTTGGGAGAACAAGAAAGCACCCTGGAACTAACTTATCTCAAAAATCATAGTGGTAGCGGTTCATTAGTAGCCAAGTATGAGGGAGATTTAGTAAACAAAATTAAAGTACCCATTAAACCTCTATCAACTGTTTTATCAGAATGGGGCATAAGTCAAATTCGCTTGGTCAAAATTGATGTTGAAGGATTTGAACCTCAAGTATTGCGTGGAGCATATGAAGCTTTTGCCGTTAATCCTCCAGATGCTATAATTATCGAACTTCGTCCTCAAGATCTAGGCAGTCAAATTTACCATCATCCTACCATCAAAATTTTACAACAACTGGGGTATGATTTTTTCTGTATACCCAAGCAGGGATGGACTACGATTCGCCCCAAGTACTTCGACCCAGAAAAGTCAAAATATCTCGGTACCGATCTCCTCGCTTCACCTCGTGGAAAAAAATTTGACGAAATTGCTTCTCTAGTAGGTGCATCGGTTTAATCAGGCATAATGGCATTAGTTAAGATAGCTCGCTCTAATATTGCTCCTGTTAGATTGACTTGACTCAAGTTAGCCTCAATTAAAAATGCCCCTGTTAAATTAGCTTGACTTAAATTAGCTTTGGTTAAATCGGTTTTGGTCAAGTTGGCTTGTTGTAGATTAGCTCCTGTTAAAACAGCCTGACTGAGATTAGCTTTTCGTAAAAATGCTCTTTGTAAAATAGCTTGACTTAAAATAGATTGCTGCAACATGGCTTTGGCTAAAGAAGATTTATACAACAGAGCTTGTTGGAGATTTATCTCTCTAAGATCTGCTGCATTTAAGTTTGCCTGACTTAAATTGGCTAATTCTAGAGAAGCTCCCCAGAGTAATGCTCGATCTAAGGAAGTTGCTGTCAGATTAGCTTCCGTCAAAACTGCTCTTTCGAGAATTACTCTATCGAGAATTGCCTGAGTGAGATCGATTTCTGGCAAAATTGCTCCTGCCAGATTAACTCCGGATAAGTCAACCCCCCTAAAGTCCCTTTCTCCTTCTGCATAACGTCTCAATAGTTCTTCTGCCTTCATTCTCGATCGTAGCTAATTAGTCTATGTGAACTGTTACTTAATATTCCTTAATAAAATTAGCAGAAGTTTCTAAGTTTAAATACTTAGTTAATCATGACTTAAGAATTTTTCTCTACCTATAACATCTATAATTAAAAGTAATTGATTTAACAATTTATTAAGATAGTCATCAAAATCTTAAAAAAATATTAAGTTGTTAGAATAAAAGTAATTTATTTATTTCCAATTCTTTGTCTGAACTGAACTCAAAAACTAATCCAGACAGCTTCTCTTTGCAGACTGAAGGAGAAAAATTAGTTGCGGCGATCGCTCTAAGAATTCGTCAATCTTTACAATTAGATGTCATTCTCGATCGAACCGTCAGAGAAGTTAGACAATTTCTACAAGCTGACAGGGTAATAATCTATCGGTTTGAACCAGATTGGAGTGGGACAATCGTTGTTGAATCGGTAATCAGTCCTTGGAAAACAGTTTTAGGCTCAAAAATTAAAGACCATTGTTTTGGGGAGCATTATGTCGAACAATATACGCGAGGTAGAATTCAAGTAGTACATGACATTTCTAAAGTCAATTTAACTCCCTGTCACTTCGATTTGTTAGCTAACTTTCAAGTCCAAGCTAATTTGGTACTACCAATTATCGCCGACGAGCAATTGTGGGGATTATTAATTGCCCAACACTGTCAATCTCCCCGCTACTGGAATGCTTCAGAAGTAAAACTACTGCAACAGCTAGCAACTCAAGTAGGAATAGCAGTTCAACAAGCCGAACTTTACGAACAAATTCAAAGTCTTAATATTTATCTCGAACGTAAAGTTAAAAAGCGTACTGCAAAATTACAGAGAGCTTTTCAGTTTGAGGCTTTAATTCGCAGCATTACCGAAAAAGTTCGAGATAGTTTGGATGAAACTCAGATTTTGCATACAGTTACCCAAGAAATTGGTAGAGTTCTTGAGATCGAACACTGTAAAATCGAACTTTATAACCAAGACAGAACTATAGCTACTATTGCTTATGAATATTCAGCAACATCTTTAGTTTGTCAGGGAAATAGCAGACAGGTAGAAGATTTTCCCGAACTCTATCAACAATTGTTGCAAAAACAGTCCATACAGTTTGCCGAATTAATTCCTGAACTCAATCCTAAGACAACACGAGTTACTCGTTTGGTGTGTCCGATATTCGACAACAGGGGAATTTTAGGAAATTTATGGCTCTTGCGACCTAAATCAGAATTTTTTGACGAATTTGAAGTGCGTTTAGTAGAACAAGTTGCCAATCAATGTGCGATCGCTATTCGCCAGGCTCGTCTTTACGAACAGGCTCAGGTACAAGTAGAAGAATTAGAAAAACTCAATACTCTCAAAGATGATTTCTTGAGAACTATTTCTCACGAACTCCGAACCCCAATGAGTAGTATTCAATTAGCTTCAGAGACTTTAGAAATTTTATTAGCCAAAGAAATTGGTTCTAACAGATCGGCAACTTTTAATAAAGTATTAGAGATTTTTCGTTCTGCCTGTCAGCGACAAAATCAATTAGTGAATGATTTGTTAACTCTCTGTTATATTGATGCCAAAAAAGAGATTTTATCCTTTAAGGATTTGGAGTTATCTATTTGGATTCCTCAAATTATCGAACCTTTTTACGAGCAAATTAAAGCTCAAGAACAGCAACTAATAGTCAATATTCCTGAAGAATTGCCTGTTTTGAGGTCTGATATCAGTTCTATTAAGCGTATTTTATCCGAACTACTTAATAATGCCTGTAAATATACTCCTCGTGGAGAAAATATTATTGTTACAGCTTCAGCGATCGACAATGGCATTAAGTTAAAAGTCACTAATACGGGAATTGAAATTTCCCAAAGAGAACAACAAAAAGTTTTTGAGAAATTTTATCGCATTCCCAATCACGACCCCTGGCAATATGGCGGAACTGGTATTGGTTTGGCTTTAATTAAAAAACTAATCGAACTCTTGCAAGGAACAATTAATTTGGAAAGTCAAGAGGGACAAACTACTTTTATTTTAGAATTTTATAATATTCAACAAACTGCTCTCCCAGAAGAAATAAAGCAAGTAAAATAGCTATTTAAGTACCACAGTAAATAAAGTAAAAACTTTTATTTCTCCCCGTGTCCTCCCTAATCATTCATGCCTAATTCTCCCTTGAGTAAGTCGATGGATTTCTCGGCAATATAATTATCGCTGGCAATTACTTCGGGAATTCTA
>JBHJNX010000105.1:0-5098 GCA_050330335.1 Pleurocapsa sp.
AATGGCAAATGACTATCCACACGATGATGTTCACAACTCAAATAGAATTACTATATACACCGTTCCAGTGGCAACAATTAAATTGGCAATGTTAAATTGGTGGTTTCCATGGCAAAAAATGTATATTTACCGTAAATTGTCAACAAAAAAAATCTAAATCTACCTATTAATACTAAAGGTTATTTTGTTAGGTGAGTTATGATCATGCCCAACTTTATCCTCTTTGGTGCAGCCAAAGCTGGAACTACTTCTGTCTACAAATATCTCGAACAACATCCTGATGTTTTTATGAGTTCTTTTAAAGAGCCGGGATTTTTTACTTTTGAAGGAGAAAAACCGAAATTAAATGGACCTGGAGCGCAAAAATGGGTTGATCGCTGGGTAGTTACAGATTTAGCGGCCTATCAACGATTGTTCGATGAATATGAAGGGCAAACAGCTATTGGCGAAGCTTCCCCCTACTATATTTATTATTATGAAAAAACCCCTCAGAGAATTTATCATTACCTACCAGATGTCAGATTAATTGCCGTACTCCGCAACCCTGTAGAGAGGGCTTTTTCTAATTATGTTTGGGCAGTACGCGATCGCGCTGAATCTCTGACTAATTTTAATGATGCTTTAGCGGCAGAAGCAGCAAGAATTCAAGATAATTGGGGTCCCAAATGGCGTTATAAAGACCAGGGTTTTTATTATCAACAACTCAAACCTTATTATGAAATCTTTCAACCAGAACAAATTAAAATTTGTCTTTACGAAGATTTTGTAGCTAACCCCGTGGTAATTATGCAAGATATTTTTGCTTTTTTAAGAATTGACCCGAACTTTATACCAGATATGTCGAAAAAACATAATACTTCTAAAATTCCTCGTAACAAAATCTGGCATCAATTTTTGGTGAAATCTAATCCGATTAAGTCGGCAATTAAACCATTTCTGCCGTTAGAGTTTCGGCAAAATCTCAAAAAAAAAGCTCAGGAAAAAAACTTATTTAAACCAACTTTAGACTCAGAAATAAGCGATCGCCTGACTGCTGAATATCGCCCGGACATTTTACAGCTACAAGATTTAATTGGCCGCGATCTATCTTTATGGTTAAGGTGAACCTAGAGATTGTGGTTTTCATCCCTTTGCTGAAGCACAAGGGCTTTCAACATCGCTGTTCGGTCACCCGTTCCCCGTCTTGAAAAGACGGGGCTTGCGGGTGACCGTTGGTAAACATTGCGTACCGTTGTAATGTCTACCTGATATTTTGATGCTAGTCTTTTTTGAATGGCTGCCGTTTTTTCACCGCGCATCAGGCATGAGTGCATCTTAACTTAGGCATAAACCTAAATTAAACAACTGTGCCTAAGTTTACCTAATTATTCAACGTTCAGCACCTATCCGATCGGTTTTAGCCGCCATAATAAAATCATTGTGATGCAGTCCTTTAATGGCATGAGTCCACCAAGTTACAGTTACTTTACCCCATTCAGTTAATAAAGCAGGATGATGTCCTTCCGCTTCTGCGGCCTCTCCTACCGAGTTGGTAAAAGCCAGGGCGGTTTGAAAATCAGGAAACTGATAGACTCGTTGCAAGTGTAATTCACCACCGTCGTTAACAATATCCCAGTCGGGTACTTGGGTTTTATATTCCTGAATTTCTGCTTCTGTAGCAGGGGGTAATTTACCACTACAGGGAATACATTTTTGTTCTGATAGTTCGTTCACAATCTTTGCTCTGTTAATTAACTTTTGTCAATCAGGTGTTTTCTGTAAAGTACCTTATTTCGTAAAGTTTTGCATCCGTAATTTAGGGAAACAAAACAAAAAGTCTATGGTGAGTTTAAGAACAGAGTTTTTTTGGTGCTTGTCTGTAATAATTTAAATTGGGGATAATCCCATTCATGGACTGTGAAGATTGTATGAAATTTTCATTAAAGAACTTAAATGTTTATCTGGCTTTGCTTGGTCTGGGCGGTGGTTTGGGCTGGTGGGGCAATCGTTATCTCAGACCAGAATCCACTATAGTAGAAAGACCACCGATCTATCCTACTACTCTTCGTTCCATATCAAATCCACAAGCGAATATAGAAACCGGGCCAAAAATTAATTTTATTGCTACTGCGGTTCAAAAAGTAGGTCCAGCAGTAGTACGAATCGATGCTTCACGTCAGATATCTTCAGCAATTCCAGAAACTTTTAAAAAACCACTATTACGCCGTTTTTTTGGTCCTGATGTTCCTTCCTTGCCAGATAAAGTGGAACGAGGCACGGGGTCTGGATTTATTATTGGTTCTGATGGTCGTTTGATTACTAATGCTCATGTAGTTGATGGTGCCGAGCAAGTTAAAGTCACTCTCAAAGATGGTAAGGTTTATGATGGCAAAGTTATTGGTAGTGATCCTGTGACTGATGTGGCAGTAGTGAAAATTGAGGCACGGGATTTACCGACAGTCACCCTGGGAAATGCCGAAAAATTAATTCCTGGAGAATGGGCGATCGCTATAGGTAATCCTTTGGGGTTGGATAATACCGTAACGGTAGGAATTATCAGTGCTTTAGGTCGTTCCAGTTCTCAAGTTGGTGTTCCCGATAAACGAGTTAAGTTTATTCAAACCGATGCGGCGATCAATCCCGGTAACTCAGGGGGTCCTTTATTAAATTCCGATGGGGAGGTTATTGGCATGAACACAGCAATTCGCGCTGACGCTCAAGGCTTGGGTTTTGCTATACCTATCGAAACGGCGCAACGGATTGCCAATCAGTTATTTACCAAAGGAACGGCAGATCATCCGTATTTAGGTATTCATATGGTGACTTTAGACGATCGCGCTCAAGAAGAAATTAATGCCAACGGAGATTTAGACTTTAAAGTAAGTCACAACCAAGGAGTACTGATTGTACGAGTGATTCCTCGCTCCCCTGCGGCAGTTGGAGGATTAAAACCAGGAGATTTGATTCAAAGAGTTGGCGATCGCTTGGTAGAAAATTCCTTACAAGTACAAGAACAAGTAGAACTGAGTTCCATTGGTCAAACACTGTTAGTACAAATTTTGCGAGAAGGTGAAGTTAAAACTGTTAAAGTGAAACCAGGAACTTTCCCAAAAGCTGAATTTGAATAGTCCTTAGATTATTGAGCTTTGAGGAATTGGCACAATAGGTACCGCGATATGATCATTAACAATTGTCATTACTATGCCATTTCTGGGCTAAATTGGCAAGGTTCCCAAATCTAGCTGTGATTGAAGCAGAAGTTCACTCTTACCTCCGAGATTTTCTCAGACAACAAGGCGATCGCGATTGGCCTCATCATTTAACTATGGCACGTTTAGTAGCCAGGGCTTTGCGTCTGGGTCGTTCTGCTCTTATGCAAACTGGCAGCAGTGTTCCGCGCTACTGTCTGAGTTATTTGGTGCCTGTTTTATTCAGCGATCGCCCCACGATTATTGTTGCACCATCGGAGATACATCAACATTTATTAACAGAAGAAATCCCCTTACTGCAAGCTTGGTTACAAGATAGCAAACAAATTGTTCCAGGCGATCGCCTGATTCTGACTACTCCCCAAGCCTGGTTGAGCGATCGCTTGAACAATAGAGGAAATTTTCCCCCTGATTTACCTACAATTATCGACCGGGCTGACGAGCTAGAAACTCAGACACGAAAATTTTTAACCACTACCATTACTCTAGCCGATTGGCAGGAATTAAAACAAAATGCCCCCAGCTATAGTGAATTTATTGACGACATACGTATCCAATTAACCCAGGCTATCTTTTCTCACCCCACTAATCCCTATGAAAATTATTTACTGGACAAGTCGGAACAAGAATTATTACAAAAGTTGTGGGATACTTTAGAACCAAAAAACTTATTAACTTCGATATTTAGGCAATTTTGTCAACAATTACCCCAAAAAGCCAAAATTTTATGGGTATCGAGAAATAGAGCAGGAGGGATATTTACTATCTATCTCGCTCCCACTGAAGTAGCCACCACTTTACAACCCATTTGGCAACAACAACCAGTGGTAATTATTGGTAGCTTTCTCGATCTCGAATCCGATGCACCCATTTATCGTCAGCAATTGGGTTTAGATACCATACTGTCTCTTAAATTTTCTCCTCTGCGTCAAAACGAATACATTCAACTCTACATACCCGATGGCATTCCGATGCACAATACGCCTCAATTTGGGGCAGCTTTAATCCAACAAGCACGAAGACTCATTAGCTTGAGTCAGCTACGCGATCGCACCCAACCAATAGTTATCTTAGTAGAAGATGTTCCTCTACAGGCTCAAGTGGGTGTTAGTTTAGCAGCAGAATTTGGTTCCGGAGTGCAAGTGGAAAAAACAACTCTAGCTGAAAATGGTATTTTAGTTTGTAGCTGGTCTTTTTGGCAGATGCATCAGAAACAATTACCCACACCCAAACTATTAATCATTGCAACCATACCCATACCTTCTCCCGAAAATCCCATTGTTGCCAGCCGAATTGCTTATTACAAAAGTCAGCGTCAAGATTGGTTTCGTCTTTATTTATTACCCCAGGCTTTAAGAACCATGCAACAAGCAGTAGTTCCTCTACGAGAATCTCAGGGAATTGTTGCCTTACTAGATAAACGAGTTATTTATCGCAGTTACGGTAAAACTATTTTATCTGCTCTTGAACCATGCACCCGCATTAATTATATAGATCCAACTTGGTTTGGTTAGAATAAATGCACGGCCTTAAAACAGCGATCGCGTAAGTGCCAACCTTTAGGCTGTCTGCGCAGTGCCTCGCCTTTGGCGAGATCGCATCAGGGAACAATTACAGGAAATGGAAATTATTTTAAGCGATCGCCCTAATCAGGAAACCAGTATTGTTCGTTGAGATAATCCAACTAAATTTTTAACGGCTGGGGCTTCAGCAGTGGAAAGGGTTTTTGAGTCACTATCAGAGTGCTGCGTCCATCCGCAGCAAACCCTTGTTGAGCAAGCTTTGACCAGAAAAGTATTGTATGAGAAGACTTTATCCTCCTTCACTCACTAAGACAACCACTTCCTTATTTAATTGCTCCCCTATTTTATCTTCAGCCACATCTAAGTCATAATCCATTTGCAAGCCCA
>JBHJNX010000106.1:0-54267 GCA_050330335.1 Pleurocapsa sp.
GGTTGGTTTGATTGTTGTGTGTACCATGATTGTTAATTGTTGATTGTTTGTGCGCAGATGAACGCAGATGATTTATCGATTGTGGTTTGTTAGTTTGTTTGTGATGGAATGATTACCGTTTAATGCTTGTTGTTTGTAGCGTTGGGATACTTTGTGTTCGGGATCGACCCCTTCAAAGGTGGGGGGTAGCCAAACTCGCACTACTAATAAGACGGCTAAGACTAATAAAAAGGAACAAGTGGCTAATACCTGACTCCACGGTGTTTCTAAAATTCCTTTGACGATAATTTCTCTTAAAACTGAAACAATGGAGACTTCGACGGCGACACCGATAGATACTCGACGTTCTTGCAAGTAAATGATTAATAGGCGAAATAATTCTACCAAAATCAGCAAAAACAGAATATCAGCCGTAACTCTGGGAAAATTTAACGGCGGTAGCAAAGAGACAAACATCTCTCGCAACTGAATCGCCATGAAGCTAAATAAACCGATACAAAGAGAGATAATAATTAAATCTTGAATAAATTCCAGAATTTGAATCACACTGCTGCTATTTAGCCATTTGTGCCAAGGAGTTGGGGGAGAATGAGAATCAATGAGTTTTTGCATGGTTTAAAAATTGGTGCAGAGATAAAAGAAGATAAAGAGAGTAATAGGAAGTATAAGAGACAAAATAATACTTAAAAGCTTAAAATTGCCACAATTACCTATTACCTATTGCTTATTACTTAATAATGATTGCCAACTTTGCGATGGTGAACGGCAGTGAGAACATCTAATTTGGCGACTCTACCAGTGTGTACGGTACTGTAAACAATCCAGTGATCGCTACACTCTAAACGGTTGCTAACTTCACATTCAATATAAGCTAAAGATTCGGCGATAATGGGCGAACCATTGCTAGCAGGTACGGTTTTGATGCCTTCAAAGCGATCGCCACCAGGAGGGAAACGTTTGAGAAAATGTTTGATGAGATGCTGGTAATTCCCTTCTTCTAGTACATTCAAGACAAAACGATCGCCGATGTGTAAGAAAGATTCAATTGCCCGATCTTTAGCCACTGCGATCGCAATTCCCAAGGGAGTCAAACTAGCCTGTGTTACCCAGGATGCTACCATCGCGCTGGAAATATCGCCTTTTTGGGCAGTAATAATATACAAGCCGTTACTAATTCTGCCTAAAGCCTTTTGTAGACTGTTATCGATGGCTTTCATTTGTTTGATAGTGCGATCGCGGGTCAACCATTGTCCTAAATCGGTACCAGCTTCATCACAAACTTGATTGAGTGCTTGATTAAAAGATTCTTTAACTAAAATGGGCGGAAATGCTTCGCTTAAGCCGATTTCTTGGAATTTATTCCGCAAGGGATAGATTGGTTCGTCTTCGCCACCGCCAGCTTCAAATAAGGAGATCCCTTGTTTGTGGTGGGCTGCTGCTAGGATAGTACTGAGAATAGCATGGGCTTCTTTGTCTGATTGGGGAGGCATCCCGATCGCTAAACCTGCTGCTTGGGAAACTAATTCTCTTACTTCTTGAGGTTCGGTATCGTTCCACTCTAATAATTCTACAGCTACACCTGTTTTGGTAATCCCGTGAGCGATCGCTCTGGCTAAATAATCGCTATAACCATAGTCTTCGGAATAAAATAGGGCGACTAGAGTTTCAGTTTTGGTTTGCGCCTGACTCCATTGCTGATAGCGATCAACTAATTCAGCACGATGGTATTGTAGTAAAGGGCCATGTCCTGTGGCGATCATTCCTAATTCTAATTTTCCCATTCGTTTGATGGCGGCTAATACCGAACGGGCATTGGGTTTCATCAAACAGTCATAGTAATATTCAAAGTCTGCCTCAATTAATTCCAAATCTTCATCAAAAGTGGGTTCGTCGCAATAGTGCATCCCAAAGGCATCGCAAGTATATAAAACCCGAGTTTGATAATCGTAAGTAAAAATCGTATCGGGCCAGTGTAAATTAGGAGCAAAGACAAATTCTAATTCATGTCCGTTTCCTAAATCCAAGCGATCGCCATTTTTAACTATCTGATGTTTAAAAGGCTGATGCACCATATTTTCTAAAAATTGAATCGCTACCTTCGCGCCAATTACTGTAACTTGGGGTGCTAATGCCAAAACATCTTTAACCAAACCACTATGATCGGGTTCAGTGTGACTAATAATTAAATAATCCAGTTGCTTGGGATCGATTAAACCCGTCAACAATTCCAAATAAAGCTGGCGAAATTTAGCATGAGAAGTATCAACAAGTGCCAGTTTTTCCCCTTGGATAATAAAAGAATTGTAAGTAGTGCCGTTTTGTAAACCAAACTCAATATCAAAGCGATCGCGATCCCAATCTAAACAGCGAATTGCTGTCGTTTCTGGTGCAATCTCTACAGTTTGTAGCGTCAATCTTCCAGTAGATTTAGTTTTTTGGTTAGTAGATGTTAGGGCAACCATAAATCACTCCTGGTTAAGTGCAGTTAATTTTTTACAGTTAATTTCAATTGGACAAATCTCAGTCAAATCAGCGATCAATAATCGGCTTATTTTTTTTTGTAGCCAACAAATAGTTATTACCCGATTGCTGAAAATGATTAAAATGTTGAACCAAATCAAAAAATACTGTTAACTTTCTTTTTTTATATTTACGTACAATTCAGTATTTTGTAAAATGCTTATTTTTTAATATATTGATTAATTCTACTTATTAATTAAAATTCAATAAAGAGAAAATTGAATAGTTAAACAAGAGAAGAGACAATAGAAAATTCTAAGTATTCGTGCCAAATAAATTACATAGTATAAAATAGACAACAAAAAACAGGTGTGTAAATATAGAAATACCCATTTATCTTAGGACAAATACAGTGATAATTATGCTGAAGTACTTAATATTTGTCATAAAAAAGTAGTTAATGACAAATCAAAACGACCAACCACTAACTACTAACAAAAAATTAAACAAGTTTAATCAAGATCAAAATAAACTTTAACCACATCCATATTCCTCTGGAGATTAAAACCTAATTTTCGACACAGATGTTGCATAGTATGATTTTCGGGAAGAATTTCGGCAGAAATACGGCTTAATTGCTCTTGACGACCGATATCAATTAACGAATGCAGTAATTCAGTACCCAAGCCCCTTCCTTGATGGCGATCGCTGACTAACATCCCAAATTCTGCTTCATTAGTGCCGTAAATCTTGCTCAAACGACTGACACCCAAAATTTCTTGTTCTCCCGTATCGGGGTTTTGATAGTCTGCCACTAAAGCCATCTCGCGATCGTAATCGATAAAACAAATACGAGTCAAGCGATCGTGGGCGACTCTAGTTTGTAACTTCATCATGTGAAAATAGCGGAAATAAACGCTTTCTTCCGAGAGGTGCTGGTGAAAGTTTACTATTAATGGCTCATCTTCTGGTCGAATCGGGCGAATGGTTACTTGTTTGTCATCATTTAACGTCCAAGGTTTAATGTATTGAGCGGGATAGGGGCGAATGACAACATGGGGTAAGTTGCTTTCAATGGTATCTGGCTCGTGGAGGACTACACGGGCATCTAATGCCACTAAGCTGTCTTCCGATACTAATAGGGGATTGATATCAATTTCCTTAATCCAGGGTTGTTCTATCACTAATTGACTAAAACGCACCATTAATTTAGCAAGTGCGGTTAAATCTACAGCTTTCCTACCTCTAACTCCTTTTAAAGCCTCATAAATGCGGGTTTGCTCCATCATTCTCTTGGCAAGAGTTGTATTTAAGGGTGGTAATGCCAAAGAACGGTCTTTAAATACTTCTACTAATTGTCCTCCCGTGCCAAACAGTAAAACCGGCCCGAATTGCGCGTCAATACTGCTACCAATAATTAATTCGTAACCATCGAGTTTGATCATTGGTTGTACGGTGACACCCAGGAAATCAGATGTTTCTTGTAGGGGTAAATGGCCATTCCCCCTTACTGCATTTTCAATTGATTGGTAAGCATTTCTAACAGCATCAGCATCATTGAGATTGAGATGTACTCCACCTACGTCGGTTTTGTGAGTGATGGTTTCGGAATGAAGTTTGAGAACGACGGGATAACCGATAGTACTGGCTATGTCCACTGCCTGTTCCGAGTTAGTAGCAATTTGAGTCGTTACGGTGGGAATATCGTAGGCAGTTAACAACTGTTTCGATTCATATTCCGTTAGTAAAGTCCGTCCTGTATTTCTAACTCTAGCTAAAATTGCGGCAGCTTGAGTGCGACTGCGATGACCGTTACCATTTTCTGCCAGTACTGGAGTTTCATACAAACCTTTAAGGTTATAGCTATAATTCCACATTAAGTTAAATAGATGTGCCGCGGTATCGGGATAGGGCATGGTATAAATTCCCGCGCGATTGAGAAGGGTTTCTCCTTCAGTAACGTTTTCTCCTCCCATCCAGCTAGCTAGTAGAGGTTTACCATTTAACTCTTTTACGGTTTCTTGCAGTTGAAATGCTATTTTAGTAGCATCGGTCATCGCTTGAGGGGTCAGAATTACTAACAAACCATCACTGTTATCGTCGGCTGCGGCAATTTTTAAAGCTTGAGTATATCTGTCTGCGGTAGCATCTCCTAAAATATCGATGGGATTGCTGCGACTCCAATGAGTTGGCAAAACTTCATTTAACTTACTAATAGTTTCGGGAGATAATTGTGCCAATGCACCCTGTTTTTTAATTAGAGAATCCGTAGCCAAGACTCCCGGACCTCCAGCATTGGTAAGGATAGTTAACCGTTTGCCTTTAGGACGGGGTTGTTTTGCCAGCAACTCAGTCATGTTAAATAAATCTTCGATTGTATCTACCCGCAGCACACCACAACGACGGAAAGCCGCATCTAAAACTTCATCGCTACCTGCTAAAGTACCTGTATGAGAAGCAGCTGCTTTGGCTGCTGCCCCAGTACGACCACCTTTAATCACAATAATTGGTTTGCTTAAGGCTACTTCCCGTGCGGCGGATAAGAAAGAACGGGCATCTCCAATAGATTCCATATAAATGGCAATGCTGGTAGTAGCAGGGTCATCACCGAGATGGTAAATTAAATCACCCCAACTCACATCTAACATCGAGCCTATGGAAACAAAGGCACTAAAACCGACGTGTTCCCGAAAACTCCAATCTAAAATTGCCGTACATAATGCTCCACTCTGGCTAATAAAACCCACGTTACCAGGGCGGGCTGTAGCACTGGCAAAGGTAGCATTAAAACCATTGTGGGGACTCATTAAACCCAAGCAATTAGGGCCGACAATCCGCATTTGATGATCACGGGCGTCTCTTAAGATTTGTTGTTCTAATTCAATCCCTACTGTACCGATTTCTTTAAATCCTGCCGAAAGAATAATTGCACCTTTAACTCCTGCTTCGGCACACTGACGAATTACTGTAGGTACTGTGGGAGCGGGAGTGGCAATAATTGCTAAATCTACTGGTGCGGGAATGGCAGTTATATCTGTATAGGCTTTGATTCCCAAAACATTATCTCGTTTGGGATTGACGGGAAAAACTGTACCGCCAAAAGGATTACTAATTAGATTCCATAATAGTGTTCTACCTACACTACCAGGGCGGTCTGTCGCACCTATAACAGCTACAGTTTTGGGAGCAAATATCGCATCTAGGGGTCTGCGTCGATAGTTGGCAATGTCGTGGGCAGGATCGACGGTTAAATTGAGAGAGATAGTCATAAGCTGTCCTATATTAATGTATTAATTTATTGGGTATTGGTTATTAGTCATTGGTTATTGGTCATTGGTCATTGAGTACTGGTTCTTGGTCATTGATACTAAAGACAAAGGACAGCTATTTTTCTTCTAGATTATAAACAAATATTTTTCTAAAAAATGTGTTGAATTTTGCTTTTAAGTTTTTATTAATCTCTGGCTAAGATTATTAATTTTTAATTATCGATATATACAAAAATCTTAGTCACTTCAAAAGTCAATATTAAAACAATCTATAAGTTGTTTATTTGAGATAATCAAGTATTGTGAAGTTTTGTAAAAATGTTCCAAAAAGAGATTGTTACCTTGTTAATCTGAGAGTGTAATTAAGTCATAATCAAGATTTGCAGAAAAAACTTAGACTATAAGCTAACTGCTAACCAACTAAAAACTATTCTATTAATAGAAAAAAAAATGTACTCAAATGTACTCAATAAATTTAGCAGATGGAGAAAATATTAGCGATAGAAAAGTTAAAATTGTCTTGATATTATATTAGTTTAATTCAGGCAAAATTTCACTAAGCAACAACACCTCAAATGACAAAAGTAATTAAATAATTAGGAGGTATACCTGATGTTGCAGCAATGGAAAGGTTTCGTTTCAGGAACATGGACAGAAGAAATTAATGTCCGCGACTTTATTCAAAAAAACTATACTCCCTATGAAGGAGATAGTTCGTTTTTAGCTAGCACTACCGAAGTTACCCATAAACTTTGGTCAAAAGTTAAAGACTTGATGGCAGTAGAACGGGAAAAAGGTATTTTGGATAACGATACCTTAGTTCCTTCTTCGATTACTGCCCATGCAGCAGGATACATCGATCAAGACTTAGAAAAAATTGTCGGGTTACAAACCGATAAACCATTAAAAAGGGCAATTATGCCTTTGGGTGGTATTAGGGTAGTTAAAAGTTCCTTAGAAGCTTATGGTTATAAACTAGACGAACAAACTGAAGAAGTTTTTACCAAATATCGCAAGACTCATAACGATGGTGTTTTCGATGCCTATACTCGCGAAATGAAGTTGGCACGGCATTCGGGAATTATTACTGGGTTACCAGATGCTTATGGTAGAGGTCGGATTATTGGCGACTATCGGCGAGTGGCACTGTATGGTTGCGATCGCCTGATTGCAGATAAGAAACAGCAATTAATTTCTTTAGAAGTAGATACTATTGACGAATCAGTAATTTGCCTCAGAGAAGAAATTTCCGAACAGATTAAGGCACTCAAAGAATTAGTACAAATGGCGGCGGGTTATGGTTGCGATATTGCTCAACCTGCCAGCAATGCTAGAGAAGCAGTACAGTGGACTTATTTCGGCTATTTAGGGGCAGTTAAGGAACAAAACGGCGCAGCTATGTCTTTGGGCAGAGTTTCTACCTTCCTGGATATTTATTGTCAGAGGGATTTAGATAACGGTGACGTTACCGAAGCCGAAATTCAAGAACTAATCGACCATTTCGTGATGAAATTGCGCATGGTACGTTTCTTACGTCATCCTGCCTATAACGAGTTATTTTCTGGCGATCCTACTTGGGTAACAGAATCTCTGGGAGGTATGGGAGAAGATGGCAGAACATTAGTTACTAAAAATAGTTTCCGCTTCCTCAATACTTTATACAATTTGGGGCCAGCCCCCGAACCCAATTTAACCGTACTGTGGTCGGAAAAATTGCCGAAAGGATTTAAAAACTTCTGCGCTAAAGTTTCCGCGGACACTAGTTCCATTCAGTACGAAAACGATGACTTGATGCGTAGTTACTACGGTGATGATTACGGTATTGCTTGTTGCGTATCGGGAATGCGCATTGGCAAACAAATGCAATTCTTTGGGGCGCGGGTTAATTTAGCTAAAGCCCTACTCTATGCCATCAACGGTGGTAAAGACGAAAAAGCAGGGGAACAAATCGCCCCCATGTTTGCACCCATAACTTCAGAATATTTAGATTACGAGGAAGTTACCGCTAAATTCGATCTGATGATGGGTTGGCTGGCAAAACTTTACGTCAACACCCTCAACGTCATCCACTATATGCACGATAAATATTGCTACGAAAGGCTAGAAATGGCATTACACGATCGCGATGTTTATCGGACAATGGCTTGTGGTGTGGCTGGTTTATCGGTGGTAGCAGATGCTTTATCGGCAATTAAATATAGCCAAGTCAAAGTGATTCGTAACGATGATGGTTTAGCAGTTGATTACGAAATCGAAGGAGATTTTCCCAAATTCGGTAACAACGACGATCGCGTCGATAAAATTGCTGCTAAATTGGTTGAAGACTTTATGAACAAAGTCCGCCAGCATAAAACCTATCGCGGTGCAGTTCCTACTCAGTCGATCCTTACTATTACCTCTAACGTAGTTTACGGCAAAAAAACAGGTAATACTCCCGATGGACGCAAAGCAGGACAACCTTTTGCCCCTGGTGCAAACCCGATGCACGGACGAGATACTAAAGGCGCGATCGCTGCTTTAGAATCGGTGGCTAAATTACCTTACGAACACGCCCAAGATGGTATTTCCTATACTTTCTCCATCGTCCCCGAAGCGTTGGGTAAAACTGATGACACCAAAACCAATAACTTGGCAGGAATGTTAGATGGTTATTTCCACGATACAGGACATCATATCAATATCAATGTCTTAAATCGAGAAACTTTACTTGATGCGATGGATCATCCTGAATTGTATCCTCAATTAACTATTCGGGTATCGGGTTATGCGGTTAACTTTATCAAACTAACTCGCGAACAACAGTTGGATGTGATTAATCGCACCTTCCACGAAAGGGTGTAGGTTTGTCCTTCGTCATTTGTTCTTTGTCATTAGTAAGGTGGGGTTATGTCTCGCCTTGCTTTTTTTTATTTTTTATTCGGTAGCATCAAAGCTTTTTAAAAGTATTATTAACAATAATGGGATCTTTTGCAGAAAGGGGAGAAATTGCGATCGCCCTAGCGGCAGCCAAAGCTTTTGTTGCTAAAGTTGGTTTGGATTTGACACTCCATAAGTGGTTATTTTCCAGGGTTGTAGGATCGAGCGATCGCTTTCTATATTTTTCTCTTGTTCCAAACAGTTTAATTGTCGGCTTATTTGCCAATTTAAATCGCTTTTTAAGACTATGTTTGCTGTTTCTCCATGACATTCGTAGCAGCGTAAAATTATACCTGGCTCTTTTGTGGGTTTAACTGCCATTAAAATTAAGTTTTCTGCTGATAGGTCTAAAAATTTCATGGCAACAGGCAGTAGGGGCGTATGGCGATGCGCCCTTGTGTTATGTTTATTGTCAATATTATTTAATTCGGAATTATTATTAGTTTGATTTTCTAATAATACTGTTGTCAGAGGGATATTTAATTCGTAACTTCTTCTTACTGTTCCTGCTACTTTCCAATTATGTTTGTGGGGATAAATAGCATAAGTAAATTGGTGTTTGCCTCGATCTGCTTGGGGGTCGGGCCAGACTGAAGCACGCAATAAAGTTATTCTTAATAAATTTGGTTGACTATCATAGCCGCATTTACAATCATTGAGGATACTAACACCATAATCTAAGTTTTTATCGGTTAAATCTATCCATTTTAAAGCGGAAACTTCCCATTTGGCTTTTTCTGTTGCTGTTTGGGGTTTGGTAGAATGTTCGATTGCCCCACAGGGAATTTCATAGGTAACAAAATTACTTTCTATGGTTAGGGGAAAAGCTGTTTTAACTAATACATGAGTTTCTTGCCAGTCTACTGTAGTAGTTATTTTTAAGATTGGAGAATGTTTTTCTAAGATATAGTCTTGGATAAATTCGGATTTATTGAATTGTTTGATTACTCTAATACACTGTTGACACTCTCCTGTATTTATCCACTGAATGGATTTTAATTTGGCATCCGGAAGGGGATGTTGTTCGTATTCTGGATCGATATTCCAAGCATCCCAATATTGTCCTTTATCTGTAAAAAATTGTAATTTATTTCCTGCTTCTGCCAAGATTTCTTGGTGGTTTATCTTGTCATAAATACTGTCTATATTTCCCGTATTGGAATTAATAATTACTTGCAAATGCTGATTTTCTAATTGATATTCTGTATTTTCGGTTAAGATAGTATCTTTTGCTGTTGCTGTTTTAGATAACCAAAATAAACAATAACCAACAGAGGGAATATTTGTAGCGAAAAAACTTAATTTATTATCTTCAATTAATTGCGATCGCACATGATTACCTTCTAGATCGTAAATGATATATTGATAATTCTCGCTATCTGTTACTGGTAAAGAAACAAGTTGCGATCGCTGCCAGTTGAGGGAGTTAAAGACAACTAAAGGTTGTGCTTCTGGGTGGGGAGGTTGGGGTAGATCGATTTGTATCGCGATCGCTTTTAATGCTGCTTGTAATATAGCTTCCCCAATATCTATAGCTGTTTCCCAGTCTCGGTTAGCTTCCTCAAATACTTCGGGTATAGATGTTCCAGGCAAAATATCGTGAAATTGATTGAATAAGACTTTTTTCCAGGCTATTTCTAAATATTGCTTCCAGTCTTGACTTATTTCTTGACACATGATATTATTCATAATGGGTAATAGTGGCTGCAATACCTTTAAGTCACCACCAACAAAATTAGCCAAAGTTGCGAACAATTCCGCCTGATAGAGTAATCCCTCACAATAACGATTGAACCATTTTTGATCTGCATGGGTGGTATAACAACCGCGATGTAATTCCAAATATAGTTCGTCTTGCCATACTGGTAATTGTTTGGGAGTAGCAGCTATAGTGGTTAAATAGTCAACCGCCTTGCTAAATTTAATTTGGGGAAAGAAAGGAGAATTATCCCATTTAGCAGCTACTTCTAACATATCTCTAGTAGGGCCTCCGCCGTGATCTCCTACTCCTGGTAGCCAAAAAATATCTGGTAAACCGGTTTGAGTTTCCCAATCGATCGCATAATTAACCATAGTTAGGGGGTTAGTATCCATTACTCCTGTTACATTAGGAGGAGACATCAGCGTCAGCAACTGAGTACCATCGGGGGATTCCCACCTAAAACATCCCAAAGAAAACTTATTAGTATCATTCCAATGCAACTTCCCCGTAACAAAATATTCAATACCACACTGCTTTAGAATTTGAGGTAATTGCCAGGTAAAACCAAAACTATCTGGTAGCCAGGCAACCTGAGTAATATCGCCAAACTTGTCTTGAAAATACTGTTGTCCGTAAACTAACTGACGAATTAAAGACTCTCCACTAACTAAGTTTACCTCTGGTTCGATCCACATTCCCCCCAGTAATTCCCACTTACCACCCTTGACAGCATCTTGAATTGCCGTAAACAAATCGGGACAGTTAATTTCCAGCCACTGATATAAAGCAGGAGAAGTATGACCGAAAATTAAATTGGGGAAATCTTGTTGTAAACTAAGAACAGATTTAAAAGTACGCTGGGCAACCTCGTAAGTTTCTGCGGTAGTCCACAACCATGCCATGTCTAGATGAGCGTGACCTAGTAAATTAAAGCAGCGTTGTTTAATATTTTTAGCTAGTGGTAATAGTTTATCCCGCAGCTTAAGTAAATCGCGATCAAACTTATCGGCATTACTTACAACATCCCAATTAATCTGACTTACTTCTGTGGCTAATACATCCAGGTATTGAGATTCAAACTGAGATAGATATTTAAGTAAGACAGTTAACTCATCCGCTACTAAACCAGGGTCTATATTATCTACTCTCTCATAAATACAATGCGATCGCATTAATGCCCCAATATCGTGATGGGGACTTAACAAACGAATTGCTATGATATATTCATCCCCAGGTTTAGCCGAGTCGGTAATTAAAACTCGCGCCGAAGAATCGAATAAGTCTCCCTGTTGTACTAAATTGCCGTTAATAAATATTTTGGCATCTTCGGCCCACCAAGTTAACACCAGACGCAAACTTAAACCCGCTAGAGGATAATCTTGTAGGGAATGGGGAATGACAATTTTTTGAACTAACCATTTAATTTGTCTTCCTTGAGGAAAAGTAATATAACCCTTATCATTAACCGATACCGAGTGATTTTTATCAATAGTTAAGGAATTAAAATTAACTTCTGCTTCTGGAATATCTTGCCAACGATGTTGTACTTGTATGGAAACTAATTGCCGTAATTTATTAATGATACTCTCAATCGTCGCGATCGCCAACTCAGACATAATTAATGGATCAGAGAAAGTTAAATTTTAAGACAAGCATGGCGATGAATACTAATTACTTAATCATATTTTTAAATAATGGCAATCTCAAAATCACTGTAAGAATAAAGTTTTCAACCAATATTGTTGCTGTTTTCCCCAGTAAGTACGTTCGATAATGGTGCGGACTAATTCTTTTTGTATCCAAGTAACACCAATAGACAAAAATAAAACTACTAAATATTTAATTGAATAGTGTCTTAAATTTGGGAACAAACTGACCCAGAGATCTAAGCAATTTAAAAAGACTATATGCCAGAGAAAAATCCATAAAGAAGAAGAACTAATAAAAATAATTATTTGACTTAGTAATGAGCTTTTAAATAAAAAAGTAAAATTTTTATATAATTTGCCTACACCTAAATAAACAAATAAAGACATGGATACACCATAAGAAATATAATATAGCCGAGGTAATAATTTATATCTTTGAGTTGGTATAAAAAAACCATTTTGTTGATAATAATAAAAAGCCAGAGTGACAAAAATACTAAACAATCCCAATGCCAACCAGAGTATTTGATTGGGTTTCATTTCTTTGATTGCCAATCCTATACCAAAGACACAACTATAGGGTAAAACATAAAACAATACATTGATTACCAAATAAAAAACCAGCAACTCAAGAGATTTAGGTAAAGCTACATTCGTCAAATACTTTTCTACTAAAAATAAAAGTAACTCATAAACTGCATAAATAATCGCCAAGCAAATTAAAAAAGAGCTATTTTTGCTAATTTTATTTCTAATATGCAATAAGATAGGAGAAGCGATCGCAATTAAAACAAATACTTTAATAATCCAGAGATAATTAATACCATTAGTCAAGAAAAAACTTCTAATAACTACAGCTATAGCAAAGGGATAAGATTTATTTTGCCACCAAGATACTAGCCAAGTAATACCAAAAAACAACAATAAAAAGATCCAAACAGGAGCAATTAATCGGAGTATACGCTTGAGTAAATATTGACCGTATGAATATTTTTTTTTTGACATTCCTTGAAACAGTATGCCAGAAACAATTACCATCATCGGTACATCAAAATTGCGTAATTGAAATAAAAGGCTTTTGTGAGGAGCAACATGAGCTAAAATAACCGATAAAATACCTAAACATTTTAAAATATCTAGACGTAAATCGCGATTTAAAGCTTTTGAATTGACAGAACTGTCGTAGCTCATTGATCTTATAATTTTTTAACAATAATTTGTTTCCATTGTGCCGAGCGAAGATATTTAGTTTAATAATTCTTGCCATGCAGATAAAATTAGATCGTAATGTCCAGCTTGTGCCAGAGGATACTTACCCCGTTCGATCGCTTGAATTAAATTAGGTAAAGACTCAATAAAATCCGCTCCATGTCTGGCAGGATGAATCGTCCAAGCTTCAGTAGCAGCAAGATCTGCCCGTATATAATCGGTCATTTCCAGCTTGCGAGAAGTCATTGGTTCAAAAGAAGCGATCGCCCCTTTAACTGGGCCTTTTTGACCCCGCAATCTACCTTCTAGTTTACCAAACAAGGGTTGTAGGGGTGCTGCTAAATATCGAGACAACAAAGGACGATGTTTCCACATTAAAGGAATAGGAGCAAGTTCAGCAAAGCGATCGCGTCTGATTAAGTAGGCTCTCATACTAAAAAATTTATGAGCATAAAAACCGCGCTCGTCTACTGTAAAACTATTGGCATTTGATTGAAAAGCCTTGCCTTCGGCATGGGGAGGGCCGCAGCGCGGTCTAATGATGGCAATTTCTCGAATCGAATCAGTTAACTCAATTGCTTTAGAAATCCAGTCATAGTTAGCATCTTGATACAACAACATATCGGCATCAAAATGAAGATAATAATCGCTTTTTGCCGCTTCAATACAATATAGAGAAGCATAAACAGTCGAACCCTTCCAATTGTGGGTATGCTCCAACATCTGTACTGCTTGTTGCGCTCCAAAGTACTTAGTATAAATACTTTTTATCAGCTTAGAGTCGTAATCAATTTTGACCACGCGATCGATAATTCCGCGATCGATTAAAGTCTGGCAAGCTGTATCCAATTCATCCTGACTTCCCGTATCATAACGATAGCGTTTATCTCCTGTTAAAGGTGCGGTATCTACAGCTAAAACTCTTTCAGCAAAAGGATAGTTACAAGCACGAATCTGATGGGGAATCGTCTGCAACATATAAGGAACATCTGTACGAGCAACGAGGATCCAGATAGATACGGGAGTTTTCATGTTAGGTTGACAATTTTGTAAGTCTCACCCCCTAGTATTCCCAATTCCAGTCTGAGAATCGAATTTTAAGATATTTTTGGCAAATAATTTTCTTTTTTTTCTTACCATTCTTATTCTTAGGAATTGATTCTGGATTGCGTACTTGAGGCGGCTGTTCTAAAGTAGCGATCGCACCAGTACGTTGAGTTTCAAAGGTAGAATCAAATAAAATAAAGATTAGGTTAGTGTCAACGATGAGCAGTGTTGTCTGACAAACATCCTAAAATAATCAACAGTCTGAGCAATGAGTCCAAAGTCAGACTTTAGCAAATCGATAACCACAATTATATCTAACGATAGATAACGAGGATTGTTAGGGTAACCAACAATAGCTGAAAAACTTATAACTATTAATCTATTAAAGACTTTACTTTGGATAGAAGTAATCTACAGTTGCTTTCTTTATTGTTTGAAATAGATAAACATTAAGGAGCAAATAATGCAAAATTTAATTAAATTTATTAAATCTGTAAACATTAGGCGCATTTTAACCGTATTTTTAGCAGGTTGTTTGTTAGTAGTTAGTACAGCTTGTAGTCGGGGTAACATAGCTCAAGCTGGAGGTAAAGCTTATACCGATACAGCAAAAAGAGCCATGTCTGACACTTATGATGATTATGATGCCAATCAAAAATTCCAAGGTGGCATGAACGGCTACAATGATGATCGCAGATATAACGCCGAAACGGCCGCTAAAACCAAAGCTCTAATAGATAGAGCCAAAAGCAATCAAAACAGAGATCTAGGTGATTACGTTGAAAATTTAGAGGATAGCGTTGGCGACAAAATCGAACAAGCTCAACACGACATTCCTCGCACTCTTCAAGCCAATCAGAGAAAAGCAACTGACTACATTCAAGATAAATCAGAAGATTTAACAGAAAACTTCAGTAAAGTTCGTGAAGAAGCAACAAAAATCATTGATGAAGCTACCAGTCCCGCTCAAAATGCTATGCAAAATGCCAACCGTGCTAGCGAAAGAGTCGGTAACGAACTAAAAAGCAATTTTGAAGACTTAACTTAAGATCAAGACCGATTAGAGAGGCGCGATCACTCGCGTCTTTTATGATGAATAAATTCGATTATGCTCTAGATTTCCAGCATTTAAAAAGCTTGGATCCATTCTTTAACTTCATATTCAGTCCAGATCCCATTTTGCCAATAAGGATCGGATTCGATCAGTTGGCGGACGGTCATCTCATCATCAGCTTCATAAATACCAAAAACTTTTGTATTATCTTTAGTAGGGCCGAGGGTAATTAACTGACTCCGTTCTTTTTGCTCTGCCAGTCCTGCCAAATGTGCCGAACGATAGGGAGTGCGTTTTGATAGAGCATCTTCGCAATAACTTCCCCACATGATGTACTTAGTCATACTAAATCACATACCGAAAATTTTTAAACTTTAAATAAATAAATCAGGGAGGTTTGATCGCGCCCTCCCCTATTGAATTTAAATTACACTTTAGAGTGCGCCTATGTTTGCCAATCCCAAAATCACCCCAACACCCAAAAGATGACCAAAGCTAGTACTACCTAATAATGCTGGCAATCCCATGCCACCAAAAAATTCTGGAGATGGTAATTGTGGTGAGGAACTAGGGTTTTTCATGGTAAATTTAGCAAAAGCGATCGCGATGATATTACAAACAATCATAACTATTGCTACTTTGGGACTCCAAGATACAGTGCTAGGAGCAGAGGTCGCCACAGCTAATAAAGTCAAATTAGTCAAAATTGATTTCTCCGTGAATTATTTTTTATGTTGTTAAGAGTATCGCTTATTATATTTATATAAATGACAAAAATATTAATAGGTGTTGCAATATTTATTAATCAAGTAAAGTTTTTTGTCGAAAAGTCGTAATTTTTTCTGTAATCTTGCACCAATTATCTTGCTATTAGTTTATGATTTAACAAGATAAATAAGGGGCTGTAGCTCAGTAGGATAGAGCGCGCGCCTCCTGAGAAATTGGGCGCTATGGGGGAAACTCCATCAGTGAATGTGGTCAAATTCAGGGAAGCCTAAATCTCAAAATCCGAGACATGGTAATCCTGAGCCAAGCTCTATAATTCCTGGTAGAGAAGGTGCAGAGACTGGTTGTAGGTGTTAAAACAGGAACGATAGTTACCAAATAACAGCAAAGTTATAGCCTACAGCATAACGGCCACCACCTAAAGATAGATCGGAGTTATGCCATCGTTTTACGGCGTTTTTTGAGCTAACCAACTTTTGTCTATGGTGAAGGGATAGTCCAGAGAGTGAGGAAACTCACACCAATCTGAAGCGCAAGGCCGCCGGTTCGATTCCGGCCAGTCCCGTTTATTATCTTGTCACTGACTCTGTTTTAACCAGAACTCTCAATTTGCTCACTTAACTAAAAACTACTGTCCTATTATCATAAACCAAGACGCGATTCTGTAAGTGTAAGCGAACGGCACGGGCCAATACCAATCTTTCTAAATCTTTGCCCTTACGAATCAGATCATCAATATTATCTCGGTGGTTGACTCGAACTACTTCCTGTTCAATAATCGGACCTTCGTCCAAATCTGCGGTAACATAGTGTGCGGTAGCCCCAATAATTTTTACTCCTCTTTTATGAGCGCGATGATAGGGATTAGCTCCAGGAAAGGCAGGTAAAAAAGAATGATGGATATTAATAATTTTGGGAAACTTGGTTACAAAATCCGCACTCAGAATTTGCATATATTTCGCTAAAATCACTAAATCAATCTGGTATTTTTCTAATAACTCTAGCTGTTTGGCTTCTTGTTCAGCTTTAGTTGCTTTAGTAATCGGAAGATGATAAAAATCAATCTCAAATTGTCGGGCGATCGCCTCTAAATTCCCATGATTACTAATAATTAAAGGTATTTCTGCTGGTAATTCTTTAGCTTGATGCCGCCATAATAATTCTAATAAACAATGATCTTGTTTAGTGACCCAAATAGCCAGACGGGGAAGAGCATCGGAAAAATGTAATTGCCACGTAGCTGATAGAGGTTTGGCGATCGCGGCAAAAGCGGCTGCAATTACTTCACGAGGTAAATTAAACCCTTGTAGTTGCCATTCAATACGAGTCAAGAATAAACTTGTAGCAAAATCTGTATGCTGATCTGCATGGATAATATTACCACCATTAGAATAAATGAAATTAGCAATTTTAGCCACTAATCCTGGACTATCAGGGCAAGAAATCAGCAAAGTTGCAGTAGGATTATTGTTACTCATTAAGTAAAAACCAAAACTAACTAGTTAGGTTAAATAGTAAATTTATTTCGAGTGAGAAAACCATAAAATGTCAATTATGAAAAATTACAAAAACATTATTGAATTTTTTTCGTCAAAATCGATCTAACAGTCTATTTTTGGGAAAACTAAGATCGCAAACAATATATTGAATTATATCGACTTGATAACTACTCAAAATAAGCGGTTTTTCGGAAGATGGCGTTTATTATACTCCAAGTTTTTTAGTGTTTGTTAAGCTTGAGAAATATTTGGTAAAAAAACTATTATGAACAGTCAGGATAAACCTTTAGAACCAAGTAATAACTCGGATCGAGAATTTGATTTATTTGAAGAAACTAATGAAACCGATCTCCAAAATAATTCACAACCCAAAAAGAATTTGGATGATTTACAATCGTCCAAAGAAACCAAAATACAATATTCCTTAACACAAACTCAAGATTCAGACAATTCCTCAGATCTGTTAGCTGAAGATGCCGAATCAGTAGCATCAAACTCATCTCTTGATGAATTCGATTTAGATTTAGAAAATCTAGATCTTCGCAATCCGCCAACTATAGAAAAGCCAATTAAAGCAGTATCAAAAAATAAATTAGATAACAAATCTTTAGATAATGAAATAGAAACTTCAAATACAGAAATAAATGAATCAGACAACAGTTTCTATTTAGATGAAGCAGAATTAGAAGAATTAGATGATAATCTCGAACTAGAAGAACTGATAGAGCTAGAAAATTTCTCAGAAGAAACTGAAATTGACGATCTTCCCGGTACTGCATTTCAATTCGCATCTCCAATTGAACTAGCATCGTCAGACGAAGAATTAGTCTCAGATAATATTGATCGAGAACTTAGTGAATTAGACTCACTGGAGTTAGAAGCAGAGACATCTTCCTTAGATTCACTAGACTTAGATTTAGAAGCAGAATCAGCCAAGGAGTTAAATGAATTAGAAAAAGAACTTGAATCTAGTTCAGATTTATCAGATTTAAATTCTTTATTAGGCGAAGAGTCAGAGAGCAGTATCCCTGATCCATCACCAATAATCAAATCACCCGAACCCGTTGCGATCTCGCCCTCAGCGAGGCGCGAAGCGATCGCATCATCTGTTAAATCTGGCGAAGGGTTTTCTGCCAATAAAGCCAATGTTTTCGACCAGACAATGCGGGTGTCAGTCAAAAAACTAGACGATCTCAATAACCTGATTGGAGAACTAGTAGTCAAACGCAACCGACTAGAAGAAGACCAAGAAAGACTGCGGAAATTTATCGATAACTTGTTCCTTCACGTTCAATCTCTCGGTGATGCAGGAGCAAGAATGCACGATATGTACGAGCGATCGCTCTTAGAAGGTGCATTAATGGCCAGTCGTCAGTCTAGAGCTTCAATTAATGGCAGTAAAACAACCAGTTTTGTTGAAGTTAGTGAAAAATCTCAAGATGAAGGATTAGATGCCTTAGAAATGGATCGTTTCACGGGATTCCATTTGCTTTCTCAAGAAATTATCGAGCTAATTGTTCGAGTCAGGGAAGCTGCATCAGACATTCAGTTTGTAGTTGACGAATCAGATAAAGTTACCCAAACATTGCGTCAGGTAACTACCCAATTACAAGAAGGAATGAACTCCTCGCGGATGGTTGCTTTTGGTCAAACAGCAGACCGCTTACCCAGAGCAATTCGGGATATTTCTCGCAAGCTCAAAAAACAAGCCAACCTTCATGTTGAAGGAAAAGATGTTCTGATCGATAAAATGATCGTTGAACACCTTTACAACCCAATGACTCACTTAGTTAATAATGCCATTACTCACGGTATTGAAAAACCAGAAGAAAGAGCTAAACGAGGGAAACCGGAAGTAGGAAATATTTATATTCATGCTTTTATTCAAGGAAACCAAACTGTAATTACCGTTGCTGATGATGGAGCGGGAATCGATACTGAAAGAGTTAAAGTTAAAGCTGTAGAGAAACAATTAGTTACTTGGGCCAAGGCGCAAAATCTATCTAAACAAGAAATATACGAATTTTTATTTCATCCTGGTTTTAGTACCAAAGACCAAGCTGATGATTTTGCAGGTCGTGGTGTAGGGATGGATGTAGTCAGTACTGACTTAAAGAAAATTCGCGGTACGGTCGCTATTGAATCAGAACTAGGAAAGGGTACGACTTTTACTATCAAATTGCCTCTAGTATTGAGTATTTGTAAAGCACTAATTTGTGTGGATAATCATAGTTCTATTGCTTTTCCTATTGATGGGGTGGAAGACACTAAAGAATATTTACCAAGCGATCTAACAACTAATTCCAATGGTGTTAAATGTATATCTTGGAAAAACACTTTGTTACCATTAAGGCCGCTGAGTAGCTTGCTTTCTTACAATCGACAGATACGTCGGGCGGGAATCTATGGCAGCAGGCAAAATCTAGATGATACTGTATCAGTAGTGATTCTTCGCAGTATCGATCATTTACTGGCAGTAGAAGTAGATGAAGTTAGAGCCGAACAAGAAATTGTAATCAAACAAATTGAAGGGCCAATTCCCAAACCATCAGGTATTGCTGGCGCAACAGTTTTGGGTGATGGAACGATTATGCCCATTGGGGACGTATTAGAACTAATTGAAATTGCTCAAGGTAAGAGAACTATTGAAATAGAATTCAATATTCTCGATGATGATATACGAGAAAGACAACCGCAAGTTGAAGATATCAAAGAAGAGCCAATGGTCTTGGTAGTTGATGACTCGATTACGGTTAGAGAGCTTCTTTCTATGAGTTTCAACAAGTTAGGCTACCGTGTCGAACAAGCTAGAGATGGACAGGAAGCTTGGGATAAACTTCGTGGTGGTTTACCTTGCGACATGATCTTCTGCGATATTGAAATGCCGAGAATGAATGGTTTAGAACTACTCTCGAATCTGCAAAAACACGAAGAATTAAAGCGGATTCCCGTAGCGATGCTCACTTCTCGTGGTGCGGATAAACATCGGAATTTGGCAAGCGATTTGGGAGCAAAAGCTTATTTAACCAAGCCTTACACCGAAAAAGCTTTAATGGATGTAGCTCAACGGCTAATTGAAATTAACAAAGCTAATCAAGAAGCAGAATCAGTAACTGTTAAAGCTCAAAAACTTAAAGATGGTGGCGATGGCACCTCTGAATTTACTCAAGATGATTCTCCTTTAGTATTAATTATTGATGATTCGGTAACTGTTAGAGAACTATTGTCTATGACCTTTAGAAATGCTGGTTATCGTGTTGAGCAAGCCAGAGATGGTCAAGAAGCTTGGGAAAAACTCTGTGACGGACTTAACTGCAACATTGCTTTCTGCGATATTGAAATGCCGAGAATGAATGGTTTAGAATTGTTATCCCAATTACAAACTGACGAAAAACTTGCTCAATTACCTATTGCTATGTTGACTTCACGAGGAGCGCAGAAAATGCGTAACATTGCCGCCAAAAGAGGAGCAAAGGGGTACTTTGTTAAACCTTACGTAGAAGAAACCTTATTAGATGCGGCTAAAAGAATGATGGCAGGAGAAATATTAATTGATAGCAATGATGAGGACTAATAACTATACAGACAAGGCGTGCCTTGTCTCTAATGACTAATGACTAATATCTATCGTAATTGCGGCATTATTTTATTGGGTTGTTTACTAAATATTAAAACTGTTATTGCTGTTAATGCTGCTGGGGACAACAAATTTCCAGTTGCTTCAAATATTTCAGTAGATGCTCCAAGGCAAACTAAAGCAAATTTGGGATTGAATTTTCAATCGCAGCACATTCAAGACATAAAACTAGCTGTCGGCATTATTCAAAGACTAGGTAAGGAATCTACTAATGATCAAGAATCTAAAGTTGATTCAGTTACGATCACTAGCACTATTGGAGATACTCTGACTGTTAGTTTTCCTGAAGAGCCACAAGCTACAATACAAACTCAAAAAGTTATTCTCCAAGTAACATCCAAACCCCTTTCTCAAGCAAAATTGGCAGAAAGATTGGTTTTGAGCGATCGCTCTACTTTTGAAACTGCCGAAGATAGTGCTAATTCCTGGAAAAAACTGGGTTTAGAAGTAGAAATTGCTCAACCCGGACGCTGGCAAGTATGGGCAAAACGGGATATTTATCCTACCCCTTTGGTACGTCGTTGGTTACTACACAGCTTACAGGCAAATGGTTATGACGAGCCTTATTTATCTACGGAAGTTTTACACCAAGAACCTGACATTACAATTATTATTAATGGTCAAGAATATAATAGCGATCGCCTGAAAATTAGTTCAGCCAAAAATTTAGTTAAAGTTGACACCAGCAATAATCCTCAGCTAGCCAGTCTTTATGGTGGTAGTTTAGAACTTCAGCCTAATGCTTATGGGGAATTTACTCTAGTTAACCATGTTGCTTTAGAAACTTATCTGCGGGGTGTCGTTCCCTATGAAATTGGGCCTAATGCACCACCTCAAGCGGTTGCCGCACAAACGATTCTGGCTCGTACTTATGCTTTGAGAAATTTAAGACGTTTTGCTACGGATAATTATCAACTCTGTGCTACAGTTCACTGTCAGGTATATAAGGGTTTAAATGGCACTAATCCCACTAGCGATCGCGCGATCGCCAATACGCAGGGGTTAGTGTTAACCTATCAAAATGAATTAGTAGATGCTCTTTATTCTTCTACTACTGGAGGAGTAACGGCTGCTTTTAATGATACTTGGAATGGCTCACAACGTCCTTATCTCCAGCCAATTATCGATGCTCCTCAACCAATTTGGGATTTAGCCAAATATCCTCTATCTAATGAAACAGCATTCCGTCAATTTTTAAGTTTATCTAAGGGATTTAATGAAACTGGCAGAAGTGTGTTTCGTTGGGATAAAACTAGAACTATTGCTGATTTGAATCAAGATTTACAGCGATATTTAACTAAAATTCATCATCCCCTAGCTAATTTTACTACTATCGAGGAGATGGAAGTTTACAAGCGATCGCCTTCGGGTCGTATTTTGACTTTAAATATTCAAACTGACACAGGTAAACTACAACTACACAAAAATGAAATCCGTTCTGCTTTAGAACCACCCCGCAGCACCCTATTTTATCTCGAACCAATTTATAATAATGCCGAGCAATTAGAAGCTTATCGCTTTGTGGGGGGAGGTTTTGGTCATGGAGTGGGTTTGAGTCAATATGGTTCTTATAATTTAGCCAACTTGGGTTGGTCAGCGAAAGAAATTTTGGCTTTTTATTTTCCCCAAACAGAAATCCAACCTCTGGATGATTCGATTATTTTGTATTCAACTCAGAATAATTAATCAGTTATGAATATTGATTGAAAGCTGCTAATAAATCCTGATAGACATTATCAGAAGTAGCAACAATTGCACCAGTGTAACTATAGTCTTTACAAGTATGTAAAGGTGGCAGCATTTGACCCTTAAAATCACTTACGATACAACCAGCTTCTTTAGACATAAAAGCTAAAGCTGCACTGTCAATAAACTTACCTCGTTTTGTCACCCAACCAATTAAATCTCCAGTAAAAATACCGTTGTAATTGGGTAATTTTGTCTCAGAAGAGTAACAGTTTTCTAAATCAATAACTTGATATTTATCAGCTAAAGCAGGTTTTAAATGTGCCATTCCCCAGCCTAATAAGATTGCAGGCTGAGGGTTATCGATTTTTAATAAAGTACATGAATCTAAGTCATCGCTCAAACTACCCTGATAAACTCCTTTACCTCGTACAGCATAGTAATAACAATCTCGCGCAGGAGAAATAGCTATTACAGCTTCAAAATCATCTGCATTAAGAATACTTAAAATAATTTGATAGTTGTCAAAACCATCAAGATAAAATTTAGTTCCATCAATAGGATCGAGAGTAATTAAATAATCTCCTGGTGACCCTAATTGAGTAGAGCGAAAATACTTAGTGTTGCGAGATTGTTCGTATTCTTCTCCATAAAAGCGAAGTTCAGGAAAAGTTCCTAACAAAGCCACTTCAACCAAAGTTTGAATGGAAAGATCCGCATCGGTTAACGCCGCCGCAAAAAAATTATCACCTGCATCTTTAGCAGGTAAACTGGCAATTTTAGCTTGTACTTGACTAGCATAACCCGCAGCTACCCGTAGATGGGGTAATAAAGTAGCCAGAATTTCACGGGGAGAAGGATGAATAGACATGAGTGAAGGTTCTTTTAGTTCCAAATTTTGCAGCCCTTTAAGATTATGCCCCAATGGTTAAGATAGCAGTAAGTTTATTTAAGCAAAAAAAAACCAGATAAAACTAATCTATCTAGCTATTATTTTTAGCAATCAATATATAATACACTGCTACTTAAGCCGTATTTTTACTCTTAAGCAGTTTTTATTGCTATTTCAACAAAAATGTAACCCCACCTTCAATAGAGAAAATATCTGCACCATCGGCATTAATATATCTTCCTTGACCAAAAGCTTGTCTATTATTGCCCATGGGAAAAGATGCACCAGTCTTAATTTGGAAGCTAAACTCAGTATTGCTGTTACCATCATCAGACGCTCTAACAACTCCCAAACCAGGACTGATATATGCTGTAGCGTCGCTAGTCTCTGTAATCCCAATTTCAAATTTGGGACCTACTAATAATCCTAGTAAAGTAAAATCTCCAAACCCGAACAAAAAGTCGGCATCTGCACTGACATAAGGACTGAATTTAATCCCACCAGTAACACTACCACCAAACAGTACATCTGCATCGCCATCGGGAAAATAAAGTGCGCCGCCAACTCCTACATAATAACCTTTGGCAAATTGACTGATACGACTACGACGAGTTCTCTGAGCTATTGTATTATTTTCGGTTTCCTGAACGACTGTTTTTGTATTTCTGTCGTTGTTATTAATATCTAAGGAATTGCATTCAGATATAGATTTACAAACTGTTTGATAATCTTCAAAGGTTTCAACAGTTTCTGCTTGTGCGATTAAGGGTACTGATACAGACAGCAGAGTCGCCCACAGCATAGTTTTGAATTTCATATTTTTCACACCACACACGAGTAATTTATTAACTTGCGCTAACAAGTATAACTCTGAGCTAAATTGTTTTCAAATTGAACAAGTGATAGGGTAAAATTGGTTGTTTAGCGATCGCGCTATCAAGGGATCGCCTTGAATTCAAAGTTAGAGTTTAAAAGTAACCCCTACATCCAGGGAAAATCCGTCGCCATCAATTGTATTAACAATGTCATCACCAGAGATATCGATATAGCGAAACTGCCCTAAGACATCTGTTTTTTCATTAATGGGATAACCAACTCCACCTTTGAGTTGAAAAGCAAAACCAGTTTTGCTAGTGTCAAAACCCTGAGCATCGAAATCGTCAGCAGCATCATCAGTTGCAGCTACGCGACCAAATCCCAAACCAACCCCACCAAATGCATAGAGGCTATCGGTTCTACTTTGGTTAAAGGAATATTTACCCATAACATTGGCTAAGATTCCTAAAAAATTATAGCCCAAATCATCAACATCGGTGCCTCCACCATAGAACAGAAATTCTAACTCTGCACTCCAATAATCACTGAAATTACGACCACCTAAAATGCTGCCACCAAAGCCTGTATTGGCATCACTTCCAGGGAAGAATAAGCCTAAATTACCGCCAAGATAGTAATCATTGTTTCTCTGAAATACTCGCGTGCGGGTTCTGGTACGAGTACGAGTTCTTTGAGTTTGAGAAATATTATCGTCGCTTAATTGTTCTTGATAATTAACATCGAAATCACTACATTCAGCACCAGAATTACAAGATACTCGATAATCTTCATAATTCTCAACATTTTGTGCCTGTGCGGCTAAAGGCATAAATAAAGCTAAAACTGAGGCTAATACTATGCTTTTGATCTTCATTTTTCACACCACAAATTGTTATTTTCGCTCATAGTATAACTCTATATTCGGCTAGAAGAGTAATTTCAAGTATTAGGCACTCGAATTGTAAGTTTTAAGTATTAAGTTATAAATTTTAAAAACATCATGATAAATACTAAATGAGTACTGATGAATCTCGATGCTTGTTAATATCTATAGGTACTTAAAGATGCGTTTGATGTTGCTAAATTTAACTATCGTTCCTTCATCCTTGATCCTTTTCAAAAATGCTGTCTAATTCAGATAATCCAATTGCTACAGATATTACCACCACTGCTACATCCTTAGAACAGGCTCAATGGTTGGAAGCACAACTAAAGCTATTGCGCAATAGTCTGAGATTGGGACAGCAAAGCCTGGCAGACTGGAAAAATGGCTCGATGGCAGTTTCCGCCGTACCTGGTGCTGGGAAATCCCACAGCCTGGCAGTGGGGGCAGCGATCGCCGTAGCGAGAAATCAATTACACAGCCGCAAACAACTAGTGGTAGTAACCTATACTCGTTCGGCAGCCGCCAGTATTAAGAGTAAAATTCGCGATCGCCTGAAAGAGTTAAGATTACCTCCAGGGGGATTTGTAGTACATACCTTACATGGTTTAGCGTTGAATATCGCCAACTCTCAACGGGATTTATCGGGATTGAATTTAGACAACGTAACTATTGTAGTTCCCACCATAGGACATCGCATTATTAGAAGTGCTGTAGAAAGATGGATCGCGGCTAATCCCCGTCATTATCAGCGATTACTAGAAGGAATAACTTTTGATGGAGAAGAAACCGAGAGATTGCGCCGTCAGTCGGTATTGCGGACAGAAGTATTGCCCAGTTTGACTCATACCGCAGTCAGGGAAGCTAAAAGTTCGGGGTTATTACCAGAACAATTACAAGAAATTGGCCAAACTGTCACCGATGAATATCAAATACTTAAAATTGCCGCAGGATTGTATGCCGAATATCAACAAGGAATGCGATCGCAAGATTTTATCGATTATGACGACATGATTTTAGCGGCTTTGAGGGTTTTAGAATATCCCCCAATGCAAATTCTCTGGCAAAATCAAGTATTTGCCGTGTTTGAAGACGAGGCACAAGATTCTAGTCCCCTACAGGAAAAATTAATTTCAATTTTAGCCAGTAAAGCGATCGCGCCTAATTTGCCACCTAATTTAGTTCGAGTCGGCGATCCTAATCAGGCAATTAATTCTACTTTTACTCCAGCAGATCCGATGTATTTTAATTGGTTTTGCCAAAGCTGCGAACAACAGGGAAACCTGGCAACGATGGATCGAGCCGGACGTAGCAGTCAGATTATTCTCGATGCTGCTAATTTTATGTTGCATTGGGTCAACCGACAATCCACCCCAAATGAGCAACCATTTCGAGGGCAAGATATTCTTCCCGTAGACCACCAAGATCCTCAACCAGAAGCTAATCCCGCCCCCACAGGAGAAGGATTAGAAATTTATCGTCCCGATGATATCTATCAAACAGTAAAATTAATCGGTAAACGAGCGATCGCTCTTTTTGAAGAACATCCCCAAAGAAACGCTGCTATTTTAGTCAGGGAGAATCGACAGGGGCGTTTTCTCGCCGAAGAGTTAGCATATTTACAACGAGAATATCAGATTAAAATTTACGAAGTAGGGGAAACAGAAAGATACTCCCAGATACCAGAAGAAATTTTAAAACTCTTACAGTTTATCGATCGCCCCCATTCTCCAGATAACCTCAAAACTGCCTTGGAAGTTTTAGAACAGAGGGGTTTAGTTGCCACTCAAGATTTTAATGCCCTGGCTACCTATCCCGAACAATTCCTTTATCCCACTCCCCTTGTACCTCCTCAAAAACCTCAAGTAGAAGAAGTGAGACGTTATTGTTGCAATCTTCTCCGCGCCCGCTTGGAATTACCCCACTATCAATTAATTCCCTTTTTGGGCATGACTTTAAAATATACCGGTGCCGAATTAGCCACCGTACAAAAATTAGCAGAAAAAGTAGAAAGGCAAATTGTCGGTCAGAGTTCCCTTAAAACTACCATGCAAGCACTAGAGGAAATAGTTAGTTCTGAAAAATTTGAAGCAGTAGAAACCGATGACGGCGATCGCTATACCCGTGCCGGACAACTGACAATAATTACCATGCATAAAGCTAAGGGTTTAGATTGGGATTATGTGTTTATTCCCTTTTTGCACCTAGATGTTTTACCCGGTCAACCTTGGATACCAAAAGCAGGACAATTTTTAGGCAATTTTACCCTATCTGAAGTCGCCCGCGCCCAAATTCGTGCCGTAGTTCACCATCGCTACCAAACACATACCGATCCGCTTGTTCCCCAACCAATTCAAGCCTGGAAACAAGCAGTTAAACTCAAACAAGACGAAGAGTTTCGCTTACTCTATGTCGCCATGACTAGGGCAAAACGCTTACTGTGGATGTCCGCCGCCGAATTAGGGCCTTTTCGCTGGAATGTTTTTCGTAGAGATAAAGCCAATAGTTTACAGCAGAAAAAACCCTGTCCCGTACTTCCTGCCCTAATCCGTCAATTTCCACAATCTTGGAAAATTATTAAATGAAGTAAATTTTCCGTGTTGCGATCGCCTTGGTTAAAAAATGATATCTATACTTTATTTTTTATTAGCAATAGCTCCCATTGTAACTGTTTGTTTGTTGCTAGTAGTTGCTAGACAACCGGCAAAACAGGCAATGACAATAGCCTATCTAGTTACATTAGCGATCGCTGGAATTGTTTGGCAAGTACCTTTTGCTCAACTAGCTGCTGCGACTATTCAGGGTTTAATCATGGCAATAGAAATTGTCTACATTGTTTTTGGTGCAATTTTGTTGTTAAATACTCTGAAAGAATCAGGAGCGATCGCCACTATTCGTCGAGGGCTACTAGGTATTTCTCCTGATCGCCGTATTCAAGCGATTATTATTGTTTGGCTATTTGGTGGTTTTCTTGAAGGTGCTTCTGGTTTCGGTACTCCGGCTGCGGTTTGTGGACCATTGCTCGTAGCCTTGGGTTTTCCTGCCCTAGCGGCTGTTATGGTTGCCCTTATTGCTAATAGCACTCCTACTGTCTTTGGAGCAGTAGGAACACCTGTTTTGCTAGGTATAAATGCTGGATTAGAAGGCGCATCAACTGTGGACAATTATCTTGCCCAATCCGGTGTTCCTTATTCAGCTTATTTTCAGAATATTTTTCTCTTGGCAGGAATCACTAACAGTATAATCGGTACTCTTATTCCTTTGTTTACAGTCGCTTGCTTGACTCGCTATTTTGGCGATCGCAAATCTTGGCGAGAAGGCTTGGAGATTTGGCAATTTGCCCTTTTTGCTGGACTTGCTTTTACAATTCCTTCTACTCTCACTATTATCTTTTTAGGGCCTGAATTTCCTTCTTTAAGTGGCGGCTTATTTGGTTTAGCCATAGTAATTTTTGCACTTGGCAAAGGTTTATTTACTCCAAAACGTCTTTGGGATTTTCCCCCAATCGAGGAATGGGAAGATGGCTGGGTGGGTAGTCTGCGGGCAGAACTTAATAATGAGCAAACTATGAGCCTATTCAAGGCTTGGATTCCTTATGTTTTAGTCGGTTTATTTTTAGTTCTTTCCAGATTACCCTTTTTGCCATTGCAAAATTTACTAAGAACACCAGAAATAAACTTACCTAGCCTCTTGGGTACAGAAATCTCTGTTGTTTCCACACCTTTATATCTTCCTGGCACTATCTTTGTTTTAGTGGTCATCATTACTTATTTTTTGCATCGAGTGCAGTTTAGGGTATTAAAACAAGTAACCCTGGATGCGATGAAAACCTTAAGTCAAACGGCTCTTGTTCTTGCTGCTGCTGTACCTATGGCAAGGGTATTTATTAATTCAGGATTAAACCAGTCTGGTTTAGCTAGTATGCCCATCACTCTTGCTACTGGAGTTGCAGATTTAGCAGGTCCTCTGTGGCCTCTATTTGCTCCTACTATTGGCGCAATAGGTTCTTTCGTCGCTGGCAGTGTTACTGTTAGCAACATGATGTTTTCCCTGTTTCAGTTTGGCGTTGCCCTAGAAACCGGTATCTCCGGTGCAATGGTGGTTGCTTTGCAAGCTGTCGGAGGAAGTGCTGGCAATATAATTGCTGTATCCAATATTGTTGCGGCTTCTGCTACGGTTGGCCTAATTGGTTGCGAGGGTTTATTAATCCGTAAAATGTTATTGCCTTTAATTTACTATCTTGTCGCTGGGGGAGTTCTAGGATTAATTGCAGTTTATAGTTTGGGAGTTTAAAGTGATTTAGAATTAATTTGGGCGATCGCCTTGGTTAAAATTAGTATTATCTAATAATTCTCGTTTAGATTGCTGTAATTGCTTCCACAGTTGTCTGATGCGCTCGTAAGATTCTTCCGTGGGTATTTTGCCGTTGTTTTCTAGGCTACAAATATAGGATACTTTTTGCGCAAATTCTTGAAGATTGGCATTAAAAGCTAAATTACTAGGGGAAAACTCACCATAATATTTACTTACAGGATATAAAAAATCATTTAAATTATTTTGACTATTTTCTGATTCTTGACTCATTGGCTTAGATCCACAATTGTGGAAGAGACCCTGGCTTGAAAAGCCAGGGCTTCCTTCCACTTCGTCAGGATAATAGTACCCTGTCCTTTCCAATACTTGGGTTAAGTCTAGTGAAATATTAGGTTAAAATTAGGTTAATTTAAACACGATCAGACACTATTGTAGGCTCAGGGCGATCGCTTTGTTTAGAACCGGTGCGATCGTAGTTATTGCCTGAACTTCCTGAACCTTTATCTTGACCTCTCCTAAAGAAAGATTCGAGGTTTTTTACCATAATGTATAAAGTAGGGACAATAAATAAACTCAATACGGTAGCAAAGAGCATTCCACCAAATACAGTTGTCCCTAACGACCAACGACTAGCAGCACCCGCACCCGTAGCCACTACTAAGGGATAAAACCCTACTAAACTGGAAATAGCAGTCATCAAAATCGGGCGAAATCGCTCTTGTCCGGCTTTAATTGCGGCTTTAACGATGTTGAATCCCTGTTCTTTTAGTTGGTTAGCGTACTCTACAATTAAAATTGCGTTTTTACTAGCCAAACCAATTAGCATTACCAAACCAACCTGAACATAAACGTCGTTGTTGATCACAGGCCAAATACTACCAGCTTGCAGTATATTAGCTCTCAGCCAAATAGCGGCGATCGCACCTAAGACAGCTAGAGGTACGGTGAGTATGATAATAATTGGATCGACATAGCTTTCGTATTGTGCTGCCAATACCAAAAATGCCATCAATAAACCCAAGCCAAAGATAATTACCGATTGTCCTCCCGCCGATTTTTCTTCTAATGCCGTCCCCGTCCATTCGTAACCCAAAGAAGCTGGTAAGATTTGGGCAGCAACCTCTTCCATGGCCGCAATTGCCTGTCCCGTACTGTATCCAGGGGCAGGAGAACCTTGAATTTTGATCGAGCGGAACAGATTATAGTGGGTAATAGTTTGAGGGCCAGTAAATTCTGTGAGAGTGACTAAATTACCCAAAGAAATTAATTGACCATTTTGGGAACGGACGTAAAGTTTATCGATATCTTGAGGATTAGAGCGGAAATTGCCGTCTGCTTGAATATATACCCGATATTGTCGTTGTCCGAGTACAAAATCATTGACGTAACGAGAACCCAAATAAGATTGTAGGGTATCGAAAATATTATCAAGATTAATATTCAAAGCTTTAGCGCGATCGCGATTGACTTCTACTTCGATTTGTGGGGTATCTGCGGCAAACTGAGTAAAAGCTTGAGCGATTTCTGGTCTTTGATTGGCTGCACCAATAACTTTATTAGCATTTTCGACTAAAACCGAAATAGGCAAACCACGACGGTCTTGTAATTGAAATTCAAAACCACCAAAAGTACTCAATCCCCTAACTGGGGGAGCATTAACGGCAAAAGCTCTAGCTCCTGTAATTTGCTGAAATGAACCGTTGAGACGACCTAAAATTGAATAAACTGATTTATCGTTGCCCGGTCTTTCTGACCAAGGTTGGAGTTTGCCAAAGACAAAACCACGATTGCTACCATTGCCTTCAAAACCAAAGCCACTGAGAGCAAAATAACTACCCACCTCTTCAAGATCATCGATTTTATCCCCCACTTGTTCCATGATTTCTTGAGTGTAATTGAGAGAAACCCCATCTGGTGCTTGGACGATGGTAAAGAAATAACCCTGGTCTTCTTCGGGGACAAAACCTGTAGGAACGATATTGTACAGGAAGTAAGTAAAAATAATTAATACAGTAAAAGCCGCTAAAACAAAAGGACGGATGTATTTTTTAGTTAAAAAAGTAATTGCTTTAGTATACTTTTGGCCAATCCAATCAAAAACTCTATTGAACCAATTAAAAAACTTACCTAAAATGCCACTGCGGTGTTTGTGGGGGCGCAATAAAATACCCGCCATAGCAGGAGAGAAACTTAAAGCGTTAAAAGTAGACAGAATGATCGCAAAAACGATAGTTAAGGCAAACTGTTGAAAAATTACTCCTGTCGAACCGGGAAAGAAAGATACGGGAATAAATACCGCCGCCAGCACCAGAGAAGTAGCAATAACTGCCCCCGTCAACTCATTCATAGTTTCGATCGCCGCAAGACGAGGCTTCACACCCCGTTCTACCTTAGTAGCGATCGCTTCTACGACGACGATGGCATCATCTACTACTAACCCCGTAGATAGCACCATAGCAAATAGGGTCAGAGTATTGATCTGGAAACCAAAGACATTGAGAAAAGCAAAAGCCCCGATTAAAGATACGGGAATAGCGATCGCTGGAATGATAGTCGTCCGCCAATCTTGTAGGAAGATAAACAGAATTAACACCACTAATAAAATTGCCTGTACCAGGGTTTTAACTACCTCAATCATCGACACTTCCACAAATTCGGTAGTATCCAAAGCAATTTGATAGTTCATGCCTGGAGGAAAATTTTCTGACAATTCGGCGATCGCTTGTTTGACTGCCGCACTTACTTCTAAGGCATTACTCCCAGGCAGTTGAAAAATTCCCATACCAACCGCCGACTTACCTTGAAACTTAGCTGAACTATTATAATTTTCTGCCCCCAATTCGGCTCGACCAATATCTTTCAGGCGAATCAAATTCCCCTGTTCTCCAATACCAACGGTCATATTTTCAAATTCTTCAGCACTCCTCAATCTACCAACCGCACGCAGACTGAATTCAAATCTTTGGTCATCTGGGGATGGTTGCTGACCGATTTTACCCGCACCTACCTGAATATTCTGCTCTTGTAGGGCATTAACTACATCTTCTGCGCCTAAACTCCTAGCAGCTAAAGCGTCAGGATCGAGCCAGAGACGCATGGCATATTTTCTTTCGCCGAAAATAATCGCTCTTCCCACCCCTTGAATCCGTTTAACTTGGTCTAAAACATAGAGATCGAGATAATTACTCAAAAATAAATCGTCATATTCCCCATTTTCGGCATAAAAAGCAATCCCCAAAAGTATATCTGGGGATGATTTCTGTACCGTAACGCCAGTTTGCTGTACTGCTCCCGGTAACTGAGGTTCAGACAGAGACACCCGATTTTGTACGTTAACCTGAGCGATATCGCGGTCTACATTGGGGGGGAAAGACACCACAATATTGCTAATACCATCATTACTAGTGTTGGAGGAGATATAACTCATATTCTCCACCCCATTAATTTCTCGTTCGATAATGTTGGTAACGTTAGTTTCGGCAGTTTCCGCATCTGCACCGATGTAACTAGAGGTTACCTCAACTTGGATCGGCGCAATTTGGGGTAGTTGGGATATGGGCAACATGGGAATACTGATTCCCCCTACCAATAAAATGATGGCAGCGCAAACGGTGGTTAATACCGGTCGCTTGATAAAATTGTCGGCAATACTTAACAGCATAATTATGATTTAAGGGGTAAAAGAAATAAGTAATAAGTAATTTTTCTCTTTCTCCTGTTTACTGATTACTGTTTACTGAAACCGTTGATTCGGTGGTGATGGGTGTGCCATCGGCAAGATTGAGAATGCCCGATACAATCAGGCGATCGCCTGGCTGGACTCCTGAAATAACTTGATAATTCTGTCCTTGAATTGCACCTAATGTAACTGGTTTTTGTTTAGCTACCAAGGCTGTTCCGCCGTTTTCCTGTGTTACTTGTTCGGCAACAAAGACAAAAGTTTTACCAGCAATGCGAGATATAGCTTCTGTGGGTATTAATACCCCTGGTTGTTCTGACCAAACAATTCTGGCTCTAGCGAAACCTTCATCCCGCAATGCTCCGTTATTATTAATCGCTGCTTTAACTAAGATTGCCTGACTGCTGCGATCTGCTCTGGGGGAGATAAAATTTACCTGCCCTTTGGCGATCGCTTGTCTTTGTTTATCGACGATCTCTACAGGTAAACCCAATTCTAAGCGGGATGCTTGTTCGATTGGCACACCAATACTTAGTTCTAAAGCGTTGTTTTGGGTAATTACAGTTAAAACGCTCCCTGCTTCCACGTAATCTCCAACTTTAGGAGCGATATCACCCACTACTCCATCGATGGGAGCGACAATGCGATTGAATTCTAAATTTTCGCTGGCAACATCTACTTCAGCCCCTGCTTGTTCGAGAGCGGCTTGTTCTCGCTGGATATTGGCTCTGGCTGCACTCACTCTTTCTTGGCTGGCATTTAATGCTTTTTGACTGGCATTGAGTGCTGCTTGTAGGGCATTTTTTTGAGCTATAGCTGCATTAAAATTGCTCGTGTTATTGTCTAAGTTTTGTTGGGACTGCGCCCCTTGTTTGACTAAGAATGTAGTTCTCTCTAAATTAGTGCGAGCTAATTCTAATTGTGCTTCTTGTTGTTGTAAATCTGCCCGACTCTGCTCCACTGCCGCCTCTGCACTGGCAACTTCAGCTTCTGCTGCTCTTAATGCTGCTTGGGCATTACTCAAATTGGCTCTTTGAATATTAACATTACTCTGTGCTGCACTTACTTCTCCTTGCTCTCTAGTTAATTGCAGTTGCACGATTAAATCGCCTTTTTTAACTGTATCTCCTTCTTGTTTGGCAATTTCCACTACACGCCCATCGATACGGGGTGCTAAATTGACTTTTTGCCTTGCTTCCAAACTGCCGACGAATTCGGAACTAGCTAAAAGGTTACTGCTATTTAAATCTTCAACTTCCACTAACACAGGAGGTGGAGCTTGTGCTTCTGGCTTTTGCTTGCCACAGGCTGCTAAAGAAATCCAGAGCAGCAAAAATGTACCAACAGCCTTAATTAATGCCGGACTCTTTGCAACCATAGAATTATGAATAATTGATTAAATAATTTCGATATTAGTGTTTTCCATGATAACAACTTTACATAAATTTATCTATCAAACTTTTGATGGATGTTTTTTTTCGGTTATAAACATAATAAGTCGACGCTTAGTCCCTCAGACAAAGCATAAAATTAGGTTTTGGGCAATTTCTAACAAGCGATCGCCCCCTGATGATGTGACGGGTCATGCGATCGCGCTATCTTAAAATTAACTATTAATAAATCCACACTGAACCAATAAAGCTCTCTCAATCTTATATTGTTAAACCTTGTCCGAGAAACCGAACGGATTTTACTGAGATTTAATCCTCTAGTCTTGTCCAATCCATTTTGAGAAGTTGCGGTGACGTTAACAATGAAAGGATAGTTTCCAGAAGTTAAAAATGGTGCAATGGTAATTGTTTCACTATATTGATTACCAATATCATTTTGCAATACTAGACAAGCTCGTGTTTTTTTGTTTCTGTTCCTTCTGCTGGATCGAGACGTACAAACCAAATTTCCCCTCGTCTAATCTGTTTCATCAATACCGTCTCCTGTAGTTATTTCCCAGAGCAAATCATCTTCTAGGATTTCAGGATTTTGATTTTGATTGAGATAACCTTGCTTCATTAATTCCAAAAATTTTTTTTGTCGATCTTTAGCAATCAGATCGTTGATATATTTGCTGCGGTTTTTTACTTGAGTGTTGAGATAGTCAAGATTATCTGGATCTAAGCTAATACTAATGTTGTTTGCCATAATATAAAAATATATTATTTTTTCATATTATACATTTTCATTAAAAAAAGTTTTTGGCATGGAGCGATCGCGTTGATATTTGGTTGTCAGGAGAACACACTGACGCGCAGTTCATCAGATCCCATGACCCTTTTGGGGTATGATCAAGGGCTTTAGTCCTTGCTGCACATAGAAATTACACGAGTGCGAGAGGACTCGAACCTCTGACCGATTCCTTAGAAGGGAATTGCTCTATCCAACTGAGCTACGCACCCACGGTTATTGAGTCTATCATATTGGCGGCTTAATATCACCTTAGACAGGCGGCAAAATCAACTTGAAAAAATCTATCAAAGCTGATGAATCGCTTTTTAGTTTTTCCTAGAAATTTAGCATTTTAAGAGCTAAAGCCTCTAACTCTGGATTAATTTTGCTATTCTAGTTAATCTGCACCCAATAATTGCCGCTAATTAGTATAACAAACTTTTCACTGTTTGTAGCGATGACCGATATCCTGACGATAATACATTTGGTCGAATTGAATTAACTCTACTGCATTATAAGCTTTGGCGATCGCACTGGTAAAGTTTTCTCCTAAAGCAGTAACCCCTAAAACTCTGCCTCCATCGGTAACAAGTTGTTCGTCATCTAATTTAGTACCTGCATGAAATACAATCGCTCCTTTGGTTGTAGCTGCCTCAATTCCTGCGATCGCTTTACCCTTAGTATAAGCATCGGGATAACCTCCAGAAGCCAGCACGACACATACCGCAGTCTGAGTTTTCCAGGCAATGGGGGGCTGTCGGTCTAATTTGCCTTCGACGCAAGCCAGCAATAATTCATCGAGAGGGGTATCTAGTAGAGGTAAAACGGCTTGAGTTTCAGGATCGCCAAAGCGACAGTTAAATTCAATAATTTTTGGGTCGCCTTGGGGAGTAATCATCAAACCTGCATACAAAACACCACGATAATCGATTTCCCGTTTCCTCAATCCTGCTAGGGTAGGTTCGAGTATTTCTCTTTGAATGCGTTCTAATAATTGAGAAGTAGCGATCGGTACTGGTGCATATGCTCCCATACCCCCAGTATTCTTGCCCGTATCTCCTTCTCCAATGCGCTTGTGGTCTTGAGCAGGTAACAAAGGACGAATCGTTTTACCGTCACTAATAGCTAAGACGGATAATTCTTCTCCCGCCAAAAATTCCTCGATTACTACTTTACTAGAATTATCCTGTAATAATTCGTCGATCGCTGCGATCGCTTCGTTAACAGTAGTTGCTACAATTACCCCTTTCCCTGCGGCTAAACCATCGGCTTTAACAACAATCGGTGCGCCCTGACTGATAATGTATTCTTTAGCTGTGGCAGCATTGGTAAAAGTTTGAGATTTAGCAGTGGGGACATTAGTTTCTACCATTAGCTCTTTTGCCCAAGACTTACTGGCTTCAATTTGCGCCCCTGCTTTAGTAGGGCCGAATACAGCAATATTTTGTTGTTGCAGGTAATCGGTAATTCCCAAAGATAGAGGTAATTCTGGGCCGACGACTACCAAAGATATCTTGTGTTCTTTTACCGCTTGGGCGATGCCTGCAAAGTTATCTACTGCCAGAGATAAATTTTGACAATTAGTCATCGTAGCCGTACCGCCATTACCAGGAGTACAAAAAACTCGTTCTACATTAGGAGACTGCAATAAAGTCCAAGCTATAGTATGTTCTCTGCCTCCATTACCAACTACCAATACTTTCACAGGCGATCGCGCTCCTGAAATAACTACTTTACCAGTAGGTCATTATCCCACAGAGGAAGGAAAATTTAATTGAAGCTGATGAAAACTTTCTCATCAATTTTTCATTGATATTTCATAGTTATTGATGATACTGAACATTGTAGTTAACTTTTCGTTAAACATTTATTAACTGATAAATAACTTTTTTAACTTGCTGGGTATTTTTTTTAACCCAAGATTAACTTTGACATATTTATCCGAAGGAAGAAGGAAGAAGAAATTTCTTCAACTGGCTTTTATACCAAGGTCAAAAAATTACCAACAACTCCACAAATACTTGATCGCCGGATGGCACAGGAGAAGTTATGCCCATTACTATTCCCTATTTACGAGGCTCAACCTCTAAGCACCATGTTAAAACTATGGCGAGTCCGCAACCCTACCAGCGTAAATGGCGCATTGTCTTATATTCTCATGACACGATGGGTTTGGGACACAAGCGACGCAATCTTTTAATTGCTCAAACCTTGGGGATTTCTGCCATTAATACCGATATTTTGATGATTAGTGGCATGGGGGATGGTAATCAGTTTCAGATTCCTCCTGGGATTGATTATTTAACCCTACCTGCTCTACATAAAAGTAAAGATGGAGAATATCAAGCCAGAAGATTGGGTTTATCTTTAAAAGAAATTATCACCTTGCGATCGCAAATTATTCGCACTGCGGTCAAGAATTTTAAGCCTGATGTCTTAATTGTGGATAATGTACCCAGGGGTGCAATGGGGGAACTCAATGCCACTTTACAATATTTACGCAATCATACCAATACTCGCTGTGTACTGGGTTTACGGGATGTGTTAGATGAACCCGAAGTAATTCGCCTTAGTTGGCAACAAACTAATAATGAAGACGCTATTCGCCGTTATTATGATGCAGTCTGGGTTTATGGCGATCCTAGAGTTTACAATTCAATTCAGGAATATGGTTGGAGTGAGGATATTAGAGCTAAGTTTCGCTATACGGGCTATTTAGACCGTCGTTCTACCTTAGAATTTTTAGACCGAGAAGATTTGGCAAATTTAAATCTACCACCAGGACGTTTGGCTTTATGTATGGTGGGAGGGGGACAAGATGGGGGAGATGTCGCCGAAGCTTTTGCCCAAACCCAGTTACCTCCAGATACCTATGGGGTAATTATTACAGGCCCGATGATGCCCAGTCAGGTGCGCCAGCGTATCCAAGCTGAGGCGGATCAACGTTCTGACTTGCGAGTATTGGAATATGTTGCCGAACCAACTCTGTTATTGGAAAAAGCCGACTGGGTAATTTCTATGGGGGGTTACAACACCACTTGTGAAATTCTTTCTTTGGAAAAACGGGCTTTAATTGTCCCCAGAGTTAAACCGCGACGAGAACAAATAATCCGCGTGGAATTGTTAGAAAAATTGGGCTTAGTGGATATGTTACATCCCGATGAATTAAATCCTCAAGCCTTAAGTGACTGGTTGCATCGAGAAAAATCTGCTCCCCAAATTCGCCAGAAAATCGATTTGCAAGGATTAGAGCGCATTCCCCAGTTTTTGGCAGAAATGCTGGCGGAAGAAACTAATTATTTACCTTCTGTAGTTAATAAATAAATTAAGAAACGAAGTGTCAAAATCATCAGTAAAAATCGGTTACGTCCTCAAACGCTATCCCCGCTATTCTGAAACCTTTGTGGTTAACGAGATTTTAGCCCATGAAGCAGCAGGATTAGATCTTGATATCTTTGCCCTGCGCCCTACCTGCGATAGTCATTTTCAAAATATTATTGCCCAAGTGCGGGCTTCTGTTACCTATATTCGCAAACCAGTACAGGGACGCAAGAGCGATTCTCTTAATACTCTCTCTCCCACTCCTGCGAGTTATTTTTGGGCAGAATTACAGGAAGTTGCCCTAGTTATTCCCGATTTCTGGGGCAAGCTGGGCTATGGTTCAGGAGAAAGGGCTAGTGTGGTTTATCAGGCTGCTTGGTTGGCACGGGAAGTAAGGCTGAGAGGTATTACTCATCTCCACGCTCATTTCGGTTCGGTGGCTACCAGTGTTGCCCGTTTGGCTGCCCATTTTGCCGATGTTCCTTATACTTTTACCGCCCACGCTAAAGATATCTTTCACGATAGTGTGATTCTAGAAGACATGACGCGGAAGATTGGGGATAGTGCAGGAGTGGTTACAGTGAGTGATTATAATCGTCGCTATCTACAACAGGTTTATGGAGATGTGGCTAATTCCGTTCGGCGCATCTATAACGGTTTAGATTTATCTCAATTTACCTACGCTTCCCCAGAACATCGTCTGCCATTAATTCTGACTGTAGGGCGTTTGGTAGAGAAAAAGGGACTGCCAATTTTAATTGATGCTTGCGCTTTACTCCGAGAGTGGGGTTGTGAGTTTCAGTGTCAAATCGTGGGGGTGGGAGAATTAGCAGAAAAATTAACAGCCCAGATCGCAAGATTAGACTTATCTGAAACAGTATCTCTGGTAGGGGCGCGCCCCCAAAACCAGGTATTTGAACTGATGCAACAAGCTGCGGTATTTGCTGCCCCTTATATTATCGGCAAAGATGGCAACCGCGACGGTTTACCAACGGTACTGTTAGAAGCGATGGCTTTAGGTACGCCCTGTGTGGGAACAGATGTCACGGGCATTCCCGAATTGATTCGCCACCAGGAGACAGGATTAATCGTTGCTCAGAATAATGCGGAAACTTTAGCCCAAGCACTGCAAAAAATGCTGCAAAATCCCGCCTTAAGAGTTAAATTCGCCACCAAAGCCCGAAAATTGATGGAATCGGAGTTTAATATTCATACCAATGCAGCAGCCTTAAGAAAGCTATTTCAATCATCATCAAGCTATAGCGATCGCCATAATGGTCGATTAATAGCAGTCAAATAGTGCGACATATAACATTATTGGGTTTCTTAGCTCAACCTAACCTACTAACTACTAACTAAATAAAAATAGTTGGCAAACCAATCAATCATCTGCGTTCATCTGTGTTCATCTGTGGACTCTTCTAATACATCAATGAAATAGTCTAATAAAAACTTGATTTATTGAGTAGCAAAAGTTTATTTTAGCCCCCTAACCCCCAAAATTGCGGGAACAATTAATTGTCAATTTTTAAACACCTATTACCTAAAAAAAAGGAGGTTTTACATTTGAGAGTTGCATACATCTGTGCCGATCCTGGGATTCCTGTATTCGGACAAAAAGGTTGTTCGATTCACGTACAGGAGGTTATTCGGTCTTTATTACAAAAAAATGTTCAAGTATCTTTATTTACTAACCGTTTGGGCGAAAAGATTCCCCCAGATTTTCAGCAGGTTAAAGTTTATCCCCTGCCGACTATTCCTAAAGTAGAACGGGCGGTAAGAGAAAGAGTGGCGCGATCAATTAATCCCGATTTGGAGTTAGAGTTATCTTTGGCTCAACCTTTTGATTTTATTTACGAACGTTATTCCCTGTGGAGTTATAGCGCGATGGAATATGCTCGAAAGATGGGAATTCCAGGGATTTTGGAAGTCAATGCCCCTTTGATTTTAGAACAGGAAAAACATCGGGGTTTAGTGGATAAAGCAGCAGCAGAAGCGATCGCCCGACGGGTTTTTGAGGCTGCCAGTACGATTATCGCTGTTTCTCGCGAAGTTAAGGAGTATGTGAGTCAATATGTCAGGGATGCAGAGACAATCAAGGTAATTCCCAACGGGGTTAATCCGCAACGGTTTAAGCTTAATTTACCTGTTAAGAATACTAAACAATTTACTGTGGGGTTTGTGGGTTCGTTAAAACCCTGGCATGGATTGCCTGTTTTAATTGAAGCTTTTGCAGCTTTTCACCAGCAGCATCCCCAGGCGCGTCTGTTGATTGTGGGGGATGGGAAAGAGCGCGATCGCCTTACTCAAATGATTGCTGAGAAAAATTTAGCACCCGCAGTACATTTTACTGGTGCTGTATCCCCTGAAGCCGTTCCTTATTGGTTATCACAGATGGATGTGGCAGTTGCCCCCTATCCCCACAGTGATGATTTTTATTTTTCGCCCCTTAAGGTTTATGAATATATGGCTGCGGGTTTACCTGTTATTGCTAGTCATATCGGGCAAATTCCGGAAGTGATTGAGGATCGAGTCAATGGTTTATTAATTCCTCCGGGAGACGAAGCAGCATTAGCAAATGCCCTTGAGTATTTATGGCGATCGCCTTTACTCCGTCGTCGTTTGGGAGATTCCGCCCGTAGTAAAATCCTCCAGCATCACACTTGGGAAAAAGTGGCAGAAAAAATCTTGGGGTTTGCCCAGCAGCAAGAGAAACTGGAGGTAATTGGATGAAGCAAAGGCGATCGCTAAATCAAGCTTTACCGATTCTGGCAGAAGTTTTACGTAGTTTTGCCCCCTATCTACTGCAACAAAAGTTTTTACTCCTTGTCGCTAGTATCGCCATGGTGGCGGATGTAGTTTTTCGTATCCTTGAACCTTTACCCCTCAAGTTTGTCTTCGATTATGTGTTAGATGACAATCCCCTACCTAATCCTGTATTGGCGCAACTCGAACCGATTTGGTTATTAACCCTCTGTGCGGGGGCGATTTTGCTACTGACGGCGTTACGGGCATTTGCTGCTTATTGGAGTACGGTATCTCTGGCAATAGTGGGTAGTCGCGTCATGACTCAGGTGCGCGATCGCTTGTATTGTCATCTCCAGCAACTTTCTTTGGCTTATCATACTAAAGCCAGGGGAGGTGATTTAATTGTCAGAATTAGTAGCGATGCCAATCGTCTACAAGAAATTTTACTCACGGCTGCCCTACCTTTAATCATCAGCATTTTAACTTTGGTGGGTACAGTGGGGGCAATGTTTTGGATCGATCCTAATTTAACTTTGCTTTCTTTAGTAACGTTGCCCTTATTTACCGTCGCTGCTAATCGTCTCAGTGCCAGAATTAGGGAATCTTCCATGATCCAACGGAAACAAGAAGGTTTAGTGGCAGCCACCGCAGCCGAATCTATTGGGGCAATTAAGCTGATTCAGGCTCTTTCTTTGGAATCTGCCTTTGCTCAGATATTTTCTCGGCAAAATCACGCTAGTTTGTCCAAAAGCGTCGAAACCCAGCGTTTATCGGCGACTTTAGAACGCACAGTCGATGGGGTAATTGCCCTGGGCATGGCGATCGTCTTGTGGTATGGTTCGTGGTTAGTATTGCGGGATGCCTTAACCGCAGGGGATGTAATTGTTTTCCTTACCTATCTGAGAAACGCCTTTAAACCCGTACAAAACTTTGCCAAATATACTGGCAGATTAGCTAAAGCTGCTGCTTCGGGAGAGCGTATTTTAAATATCCTCCAGCAAACCCCCGATATTCAAGATTCACCCCAAGCCAGAATTGCCCCCGCCTTTCGCGGTAATGTTAGCTTTGAAAATGTCAGTTTTGCCTACGATTCGGGACAAAAACTACTTGATCGCGTTAATTTAACCATTAAACCAGGGCAACTAGTAGCTATTTCGGGAGTTTCTGGCAGTGGTAAGTCTACCCTGATGAGTTTACTATTGCGTCTCTACGATCCGATTTCGGGGCGCATCCTGATCGATGGCGAGGATATTCGCAACTATATTATTACCTCCTTGCGATCGCAGATGAGTGTAGTCTTGCAAGAAAGTCTTCTTTTTGCTGCCACGGTAAAAGAAAATATTGCCTACGGTATCGATAATGTAACTGATGCAGAAATTGTAGCTGCTGCCCGTTTAGCCAACATCGACAGTTTTATTTCCAGTTTACCGAAAGGATACGATACGGTTTTGGGAGAAAGGGGCGCAACCCTCTCAGGAGGACAAAGACAACGTATTGCGATCGCCCGTGCAGCTATTCGTCGTACTCCGATTTTAATTTTAGATGAACCTACTACAGGTTTAGATCGGGAAAACGAGCAAGCAGTAATTGAAGCTTTACAAAGATTAGCCCGAAAAAGAACCACCTTTTTAGTTACTCACGATCTGATTTTAGCTAACCAAGCAGATGTCATTGTTTATCTGGAAAAAGGACGAATAATTGAGCAAGGAAGTCCCAAGGATTTACTAACAAAAAATGGACGTTACGCCCAACTTTATCGAATGCAAAATAATAATAATAGTCGGAAAGATATCAAAGCTATTTCATGCTGAATATAAATCACCAAGAAATTAATTTCTTGGCTGAAACATTAAGTCCGTTTAAACGGACTTGGTTTATGAGACAGAGAATTTATTCTCTGGCTAACTAACATACAATTACCAATAATAAATGATTAAGACAAATTGTTTAGTTAAAGATCGCTTTAATATCACCCAAGATGAAAAAATGCCTTTTTTAAAAGATGCTCTCGATCGGATTAAAGTTGGGAATATATTTAAAAATCGTTTTGATTGGTTCGGGGATAATTATCAACTCGTTAAAATTGAAGTAATTCGTTATAAACCTCAAAAAAGATGCTTAATTGAATATCATTTCGAGGGAGAACAGTCTTTAGTTTTAATTGGTAAAGTTCGTGCCAAGGGATTAGATACGAAAAGTTACGAGTTACAAAAAGAACTTTGGCAGAGTGGCTTTAATGATAATAGTGATGATGGTATTTCCGTACCCGAACCTGTGGGAATTATTCCTGAGTGGCAAATGTGGTTACAAAAAAAAGTTCCTGGGGAATTGGTAATTAATTATTTAACGACTAATAAAGGTGTTGCTGTTAGTAAAAAAGTTGCCCAAGTTGCCCACAAACTCCATCAAGTAAATATTCTTCCTCAACGTTCCCATACTATGGCGGATGAATTGGCAATTTTAGAAGATAAATTACCCTTGGTTTTAATAGATTATCCTCAGTGGGAATCACGGATTAAAACTATTTTAGCTAAGTGTCATATTTTAGGAGAAAGTATACCTGAAGATCCTGCTTGTGGTATTCATCGCGATTTTTATTTTGATCAAATTATTGTCGATCGCGATCGCTTTTATTTACTCGATCTAGATTTATATTGTCAGGGTAATCCTAATTTAGATATCGGTAATTTTATTGCTCATATTACTGAATATAGGTTGAGAACTTTTGGTAATGTAAATGCTTTAAGGGAACAAGAGACAGCTTTAGAAGAAGAATTTTTAAATCTTACCAAGCAACCAGATAATAATGCCATTCAAGCTTACAAAATTTTAACTCTAGTGCGTCATATTTACCTGAGTAATATTTTCCCCGAACGTCGTTTTATCACTGAAGTTTTACTGAACTTATGTGAGGAGGGATTGAAACATATAATGGTTATACAGCATTTGTAAATATTTTAATAGTCATTTGTCCTTGGTTTTCGGTCTTTTGTGATTATTGAGAAACGATAGATAAAATTTAGTTTATTATAGTTTAGTTTTGCAGTTACTCAAATTTTTTTTAATTGGTTTATCTTTAATTTTTGTTAATTCCACTTCTGTTAAAGGGACACCTTTAACTCAAGTTAAAGACATTCAAGAAGAAAAATCATCTTCTATCCCTGCGGTATCGGAGATATCTAATGTCAATTCTAATAGTTACGATTATCAGGCATTACAAGGCTTAAATAGTCGCTATCAATGTTTAAACAATAACGAAACCTTAGAGCGATCGCCTGAAGTTATTACTCGCAATCATTTTGCAGTTTTACTTTATCAATGTTTCAATAATCTTCAGCAAAATAATAATTTATTAAACCAAGAAGATATCGCCACTATTCAAAGATTAAGACAAAACTTTGAGACTAATTTTATTGGCTTAAAAACTCGCATTACTCAATTAGAAAACCGAGTTGATACCTTAGAAAAACAAGCCTTTTCTTCTCAAGTGAAATTAGAAGGAGAAGCAATAATAGCTGTAGCAGATATTTGGCAAAAAGATAATGATAGTAGTTTAACTTTAGGTAATCGGGTGCGTCTCGATTTTATTACCAGTTTTACAGAAAAAGATCAATTACAAATTCGCCTCCAAGGGCGTAATATTCCCGAATTTGAAGCAGTAACTGGCACTAATATGTCTAACTTGGGATTTGATGGCGCAGATGATAATGAAGTAGAAATTGATGAAATTGAATACAAAATTTTACTCACTGAAAATACAACACTAAACCTCTATGCACTAGGTGGTGGTATGGGAGATTTAATACCTGCAATTAATTCTGAATTTAGTGGTAGTGGGGATGGGGCAATTTCCTTGTTTGGGCGAGAAAATCCCATCCGCAGACAGGCAGAAGGGGCAGCGATCGCAATATCCCACAATTTGGGTAAAAAATTCAATTTGAGTGCGGGTTATGTCAGTAACGATGCCAGCGATCCAGAATCAGGGTTTTTACAAACTCCCTATGGCGCGATCGCTCAAGTCATCTTTTTGCCCAATGAAAAACTTAACTTCAGTTTGACCTATAACTACACTTCTAACAATGTGGGTACAGGTACAGGTAGTGAATTGGCGGAAAATCCCTTTGAAGATAGCGAAGATATTATTACTAATGGTTTGGGAGGAGAGTTTTCTTGGCTAGTGCAACCTAATATTACTTTAGGAGGTCGAGTGGGTTGGATTCAAGCTTCTGCTAATGATTTACCCAGTAACCCCCAAGCAGATATTTTGACTTGGGCAATGATGTTAGGAATAACAGATTTAGCAGGAAAAGACAGTTTATTAGGTTTGGTTTTCGGACAACCTCCCAAAGCGATCGCCAATAATTTAGGGGATGAATTTGAAGATCCAGACACGGCATATCATTTAGAATTATTTTATCGTTGGCAACTTACTGAAGATCTGGCAATTACCCCTGGATTTTTTACCGTTTTTAATCCCGAACACGATAGCGATCAGGATACGATTGCAGTCGGTACAGTGCGAACGACTTTAGAATTCTAGTTAACAGCTAAATTTCAACAATTTGCATCCTTAACTCCCTGACAATTTTAACCAATGACCAATGACCAATAAGAAAAAACAAGGCATTTTTGAGGAGATAAGAACTCAAATTTTGGCCTGGTATATTATTTTAACAACAAGCTTTTTATTGTTATCTCTTCCTCTGATTATCAATCTGATTTTATTTCAAGTGAATTTGAGAGTTCGTCGTGATTTAACAGAAGAGTTATCAGCCTTCAATCATTTTCAAGACATTCGCTTTCCTATGATTCAAGATCAAGATGAAGTAAAATTGGCTGAATTATTCCGAGATTTTTTAAATTATAAAATTCCTGAAGATGACACTTTTTTAATTACTATTATTGACGGTAAATTTTATAAGTCCAATCCGCGATCGCGACCTGAAATCCTAACAGCAGATTCCCCATTAATGCAAGAGTGGTTAATAATTAAAGAATCTACCCAAGGAGAATGGGAGACTTCAGAACCAGAAATAGGTACAATCTTATATTTAACTCAACCAATAGTTATTCAAGGAGAAATTAGAGGAGTTTTTATCGCTGCACATCTTACCGCAGGGGAAGTTCAAGAAGCTATTGATGCAGTTAAAGTTTCCCTGGGAATATGGTTAATTGTTTTAATTTTAGCTGCTCTGGCTGCTTGGATTGCTTCCAAAAAAGTACTAAAGCCTCTGCAAACCCTCAGTAAAACTGTCGCTTCAATTGACGAATCCGATTTAAAACAACGCATTCCAGTTACGGGAGTAGGGGAAATTGCCCAGTTAACGGAAAGATTCAATCAAATGTTGGAACGGTTACAAAAAGTGTTCCACAGTCAACGAGAATTATTAAATTCTGTGGGTCATGAATTACGGACTCCCATTACCATTATTCAAGGACATTTAGAATTAATGGGAGACAATCCTCAAGAACAACAAGAAACATTAAATATTGTCTTCGATGAATTAAATCGCATGAATGGTTTAGTCAATAATCTAATTCTCCTAGCAAAAGCCGAACGTTTTGACTTTTTAAAAGAAGAAACCATTGATATTGCTCTATTTACTCAAGAAGTTTATCGTAAAATCACTAAGTTAGCTCAACGTAACTGGCAAATAGATAATCAAGGTCAAGGTACATTTCAGGGCGATCGCCAGCGGCTGACTCAAGCTATCATTAATTTGGCTCAAAATGCCGTTCGACATACAGAAGAAACCGATACGATTATTTTAGGTTCAAAGAGCAACGTGGGGTCGCATCGTCGTCATAACGAGGCTTATAAATTCTTGGGGAAACTTCAAAAAACAGCCACTCCACAAGGGAATGCCCATCAAAAAAGCGATCGCCATACTGTGACTTTTTGGATTCAAGATACAGGGGAAGGCTTCGATCCTAAAGACCGAGAAGTAATTTTCCAACGTTTTACTCGTGCCGGTAATAATCATCGTTATTCCCAAGGTCAAGGCTTGGGTTTATCCATCGTCCAGGCGATCGCTCATGCCCACAAAGGACGAGTAGAAGCCATAGGAGAACTCAACCAGGGAGCTACTTTTACTTTAATTTTGCCTTTCCATAAATCAAAAAATTAATCAAGTTGATGAATCGAATTTTAATTGCTGAAGACGAACCACGTATTGCTTCTTTTCTGGAAAAAGGATTGAGGGCTAAAGGTTATACCACCACCATTGCTACCAGTGGAACAGAAGTATTATCAATGGTATTAGACGATAATTTCGATTTACTGCTATTAGATCTAGGACTTCCAAAAAAAGATGGTTTAGCTGTTTTAGAAGAACTTAGAGGACAAGGAGCAACTGTACCAATTATCATTCTCACGGCCCGCGATGATCTTCAAGATAAACTAGCAGGGCTAGAAGGAGGGGCAGATGATTACATGACCAAACCCTTTCGCTTTGAAGAATTGCTAGCGAGAATTCGCCTGCGGATGCGTACTCCCCAAAGAACTAATTCCCAAGATGAAACAATTTTAACTGCCAAAAATTTGACTATTAATTTATTGACCCGCCAAGTAACTTTTAAAAATAAACCCATAGAACTTTCCGAACGAGAATTTACCCTCTTAGAAACCTTTATCCGCCATCGAGGACAAGTCATGAGTCGGGAACAACTTTTAAATTGGGTTTGGGGTTACGATTACGATCCAGGCTCAAATATAGTCGATGTTTATGTGGGTTATTTACGCAAAAAATTAGATAGCGACGCGATCGCCACAGTGCGGGGAATAGGTTATCAATTTACCGAATAGTGCCGTAAAGCCTTGCGAATTGTACCCAACCAATTCCTTTTGACATTATCAATTTTCAGATCTGCAATAATTTATGATTAACAATAACAGAAATTAAGTTTTTCAAAGCTACAGTTTGTTCTAAGGCGATCGCACTCAAACGATGATACAAACTGATTTATCTCTTTGCGTCTGTGCGCGAAACTTAAACCAACTCCAACTCAGGTAAAGCCTTATGAATTGTCCCCAACCATTCAATTAGATTATCCAATTGCTTTTGAGGCTTAACAATACCTAATCCCCTAACAATTACCTTTTTGGGTGCATAAATAAAACGCGATCGCAGGTGTTTTGGGAGATTTTCTGCTAATATATTCCAAGCTGGTTCTGCCATTGGGGTTTCTAAGACAATATTTTGTTGTCCTTCTGGTTTAATCCGCGAAAAACCGATCGCTTTAGCTATTTGTTTTAATTCCATTACTTGGATGAGTTGTTGGGTAGCAGGGGGAATTTTACCGTAGCGATCTTCCCATTCAGCTGCAATTTGCACCAATTCTTTTTTCGAGGTAGCCGTAGCAATGGCGCGATAGGCATCCATTTTTTGATCGGTATCGGGAATATAATCAGTAGGAATAAAAGCAGTAAGCTTGAGATCTACTTGAGTATCTTCTACTTTGGGTATTTCCTGTCCCTGAATCTCTTGAATTGCTTCTTGCAACATCTCCATGTAGAGATCGAAACCGATTTGAGTCATTTGTCCCGATTGTTCTGCACCCAAAAGACTTCCCACACCACGTATTTCCATATCTCTAGTTGCCAGTTGATACCCCGATCCTAATTGGCTAAACTCTTGTAAAGCTCGCAATCTTTTCCGCGCCGTATCTGATAAACTCTGTTTATTGGGGTATAGTAGCCAAGCGTGTGCCTGAATTCCCGATCGCCCGACTCTTCCTCTTAATTGATACAGTTGGGATAAGCCGAATCTTTGAGAATCTTCGATAATAATTGTATTGACGCGAGGGATATCCAAACCAGATTCGATGATGGTGGTACAAACCAATAAGTCTGCTTCACCGTTACTAAAAGTCAGCATGGTGGACTCTAATTCCGATTCTGGCATCTGTCCGTGAGCGATCGCAATACGGATACTGGGAATCATTTCCCGAATCTGCGCGCTAATTTCTTCAATTCCTTCTACTCTGGGTACGACATAAAATACTTGTCCCCCCCTATCTAATTCATTACGGATGGCGTTTCTCACTACTTCAGGGTTGTAAGGAGAAAGATGAGTTTTAATCGGACGGCGGGATGGGGGAGGGGTGGTAATTAAACTCATTTCCCGAATACCCGATAGGGACATATATAGAGTGCGGGGAATGGGTGTGGCTGAAAGAGTTAACACATCTACCTGAGATTTAAAAGCTTTGATTTTCTCTTTTTGATTGACTCCGAAACGTTGTTCTTCATCTACCACTAACATTCCCAGGTTTTTAAATTTTACTTCTTTTCCTAATAGCTGATGCGTACCTACCACTACATCTAATTCTCCTGTAGCTAGACGTTGCATGATTTCTTTTCTCTCAGCAGGAGTGCGAAAGCGATTTAACAACCCCACGTTGATGGGATAGGGGGCAAATCTTTCTTTAATGGTGTGGTAATGTTGTTGAGTGAGAATTGTAGTTGGTGCGAGTACAGCTACCTGTTTGTGTCCGCCAGTTACGACTTTAAAGATAGCGCGAATTGCTACTTCAGTTTTACCAAAACCTACATCACCACAAACCAACCGATCCATAGGGCGATCGCTTTCTAAATCTATTTTAATATCTTGGGTAGCTTTAAGTTGATCTGGGGTAGGTTGATAGGGAAAAGAATCTTCAAGTTCTTGTTGCCAATGACTGTCTGGAGGATAGGCAAACCCAGATAATTTAGAACGTTTAGCATAGAGTTTTAATAAATCTACTGCTAACTTTTTAATAGCAGCACGCACCTTGGTTTTAGTTTTCGACCAAGATTGAGTTGCCATTTTATTTAATTCTGGTGGATGTTTACCGGTTTGCCGAAAGCGGCTTAATACATCCAAAGAATCGGCAGGAACACGCAATAAACCATCGGCATATTGTACGACTAAATATTCACGCTGGGATAGAGGTTCTAACTTTAAAAATTTACCGATACCATGATGTTTGTGAACCACAAAATCACCAGGACGTAATTTATTGAGATCAACTTTTTTAGAAGTAGCCTGACGACGTTTGCGAACATAACCAGCCGTAGCTAAAGTTTGCTGTCCGAAAAACTCGCGATCGCTAACAATTACTATGCGATAGGTTGGTAAAATAAAGCCTTCTAATTCAGCCAATCCCGAATATTTAATGGCAACTGCGGTATCTTGAATGTGAGCTTTTTCTATGGCACGTAAATCTTTAGGATTGGGAATAAATTGTATCGGACAATCATGTTCTTGCAAGAGAGAAGCCGATCGCGTTGGTTGGGCAGATACCAGCCAAGTTTTATATTTATCCAAAGTCATCTGACTGTAGATTTCCCTCTTTCCTCGCAAGATTGCAGCTAATTTGGCAAATTGATGGGGGGTAATGGGAATGGGACGACTATATAAATTATAGATGGCTATATTGTCAGGATCGCCAATAGGTAAACGGGGTTTTTCTTCCGCAATTTCTGAGAGATAAATCTGAGAAAAATCATTTTTTGTTAATAAACAATCTTCAAAAATATGATGGATTTTTGGTAACTGTGGCGTAATACTCAACCACTGATGTTCTGCCAATTGTACCCAGCGATCGCAATGTGCCTGACATTGTTCTATTTCATCAATTGCTATTAAAGTATTGGCTGGTAAATAATCTAAAATTGAAGCAGAATTATCGAAAGCCAAACCCAAAAAACGCCGCATACCTTCAGGAGGATTTCCTACAAGAAGAGCTTCTAGTTCTTCATCAGGTAAATAATCATCTAAACTCTTATCTTTTTCTAAAATACTATTAGCAATAATGGTACTAAAAGAAGTAGGAGTTAATAATAATTGTTCGATTCGATCTAAAGAACGTTGTGTCGCTGCATCAAACTCCTTAAGCTGTTCCAACTCATCGCCAAACCATTCCAATCTGACTGGTAATTCTGCCGAAACGGGGAAAATATCCACAATATCCCCTCTTCTACTCCACTGTCCCTCCATTTCTACCAAAGAAACCCGTTCATAACCCAATTTAGCTAAAGATTCATCCAACTGCTTCGATTTAAGTTCCATTCCCTGCCGCAGCGTCAGACAATAAGACTCAAATATCTCTGGCGGTGGTAAATGAGGTTGCAACGATCGCTCTGTAGCAACTATGGCAGTAGGCTTGAAATTTTCACCTTTCTCCTGATCACCAATGACTAATGACTGATGACCAATGACCGATAACACCTGCATCTGTCCCCAAATTGTCTCTGATTCGGGGTCAAATGGGTCATAGGGAGACGCTTCGGAGGTAGGATAAAAATTTACCGTCTGCCAACCCATCGCCTCTAATTGAGCCGCCCAACGCCCAGCTTCTTCTAAGGTAGGACAGATTACCAACAAGTTTTTACCTTCTGCCTGTGCCAAACTAGAAGCAACTAAACCTTTAGGTACGCGAGGCATACCATTTAACAACAAAGACTGTCCTTGACTTAATTTGATCAGTAATTCTCTGGTTAAAGGGGATTTTTCAATCGCCCGCACGACAGATGCTAAAGCCATAGATTACAAGGATAGAGGATAAAGGAACGAGGATAAAAGCAATATCCCTCTTAAAAAGATAGCGAAAAACATAGCAAGTTAGTGCAAGTATATTATAAATGAGAAAGGTGCGATCGCTTGAAGGTAAAACTCAATTTAACTCTGGAAATTGGAAAAAAGTTAGTAACGCTGCACAACTCTAGAAATACAAAAGTGGTTATGAAAGATGATTTTGACGAAGAACTACCACCCCATGTTTTAGCAGGGTTTCTGGGAGAAGAAGAGTAATGCAGGTGTTGCTAGATACCCATGCTTTAATCTGAAAGTCTTTATCAAAATTAGAAGCCCCAGACGATCTAGCTCAACAATCTGATTAAATGCTAAATTGAACAACTAGGGCAGAAGTTATTTTCCGTGGCGATCGCTCATTAACCCCAACAGAGGCCCTAAAAGCGCGCCAAAAATAAAGCCTCCAGCGTGGGCCCAATATGTCACACCAGCAGCTTCTGGCATACTTAGAGACGCTACACTGCTAACAGCCTGTTGTACAAACCAAAAACCCAAAAAGAAAACCGCAGGAATACCCCTGTTTACGCTTTAAGTCGGTGCGGGTTCGCCCTCTCTGTTTACTGTTTCAACTTCGGAAGTTAGTTCGAGAACTTGATAATATTGTCGGGCAATAATTTTCGGTGTAAAGTTGTCTTCGAGATATTTGCGTCCGGCATCTCCCATAGTCACAGCCAGACTGGTATCGGCCGCCAAAGCCAAAATAAAATTAGCCAAACTCACACTATCGTTGTTGTTGAAACAAGCACCACATTGAGCATCAGCAATAAGTTTTCGCAAATAAGAATGAGGTTCGCAAATAGCCGCGATCGCTCTTCCTGCTGCCATAATTCCGTATAGTTTACTGGGGGCGACTACTCCTTCTAAGCCTGGGGCGATACTGACTAAAGCCAAGTCACAAGCTGTGAGAGAATAGGGTAAATTTTCTCGGTCTTGATAGGGCAAGAAATTACAATTATTTAGTTGTAGTTCTGTTACTGTTTGTTGACAGAGTTCGTGTTTTGCTCCTGCACCAATAAAGACGAATTGTATCGGCTGATGTTGTAATAATTTAATTGTCCCTAAAATGGTATCTAAATCGTGACATCGACCTAAATTACCCGAATATAAAACTGTAAAAGTGCGATCGATTCCATGTTGACGAGCAAACCAATTTTGTTGTTTGGTAATTGGCTTAATCCAATCAGCATTGGCCCAGTTATGAATTACAGAAATTTTCGCTTCAAGTTCTGGATGTTTAGCAGTAATTCTGGATTTCATTGTTTCAGTTAGCACGATAATTTTATGGCTTGTGCGCCAAACTAAACTGTTAACTTTATGCCAAAATTTAGCTAGGGGATGTTGGGCAGAAATTATCCCTAGTTCTATCGCGACATCTGGGTAAAGATCGTAGATCAAACAAACATAAGAAACGCCCAAAAATAGATTAGCTACATAACCAACAACCGAGAGAAATGGTGGTGCAGTAGTCAACAGAACAATATCATTTTTACGAGCGTGTTTAAGTAAATGTAATCCAGTCCTTACGCAGAACAATATTCCGTTGACAGTTTTACCGCGAATTCTTTGTGACCATAATTGAGAACTACGAGAGCGTTGAATTTTTACTTTATCTTTTTCTTCTAGTTTAGGAGCTTTCTCTTGTTTAAAAGCGTATCCCGGCTGTCCCGTAAAAACATTTACTTGAATATTGTCTTGACCCAATTGAGTGGCTAATTCTTGAATTAGTTGGCCTGTTGCAGCATAGTCTGGTGGAAAAAACTGAGTAGCAATTAAAAGACGAAAGCTTTGTTGATTGTCTTTTAGTCGTGTGTTTTTACCACTAAAAGCTTGTAGGAAGATTTTCTTGGCTTCTGCCGACCACATATCAGATAGTTTAAACACTGTCATCTACACCTAAGTATTTAAATTAAAAAACTGTAAAACCCCATCTATTAAATAGTTCCCCAAACCACTTTTTTTATTCTCAGTATTTTTGCTAGTGTTTATGGTTTTTCCCTAGAGACTGTGTACTGATTACTACTTT
>JBHJNX010000107.1:0-8716 GCA_050330335.1 Pleurocapsa sp.
GACTACCACAAAGGTAGCCGTAGGCGACGAAGCGTCAACCCACCGAGAGAATAGATTTGAGCAATTAAGTTTATTCTAGTAGGAATCCACTTGCCTTTTAGGCAGTGGAGGATGTCAACAACCAGTTTGATTTAAAACTTTAAGACCGATAATGTCTGATTCTTCAATATCTAATTCTCTTTTGAGAACAATTTTTGCAGCCTCAACGGTTGTCTGTTTGGATAAAACTCTACCCCCAGGAAAATCGAGAGTTGTCTGTTTAACGCCAGGACGATAGGCTGGTTTGGGTAACAAAAAGCGATCGCTTTGTAGGGTAACAATTACTACCGAATCGGCTTTTTCAACTCGCCAGTATTCTAAAATTCGCTGTTGTTCGTCTTGTAGTTTTTCACCAATTAAAGTCAGCCAAGACGAACGAATTTCTACAAAACGTTCTAAAGTTTTCCAGTCGTCGGAAGAATTAAGCATTAACTAATTCTGCCATTAACTCTTGAACAGGGACGATTTTATCCGAACGTCCGGCATTAGTACCAGCAAAAATTAAACCTTCTTCTACATTACCGCGAGCGGCGCGGTCTAAAGCGCGGACAATACAGTAGGTTTCTTTAGTATCCCGACAGCGACATACTTGCAAACAGTTAGCCAAACATTTCTTATCTAAATCTGGAGAATTTTGTAAGACTTTTTCTACAAATTGATTGAGTAAAGCTCTACCTGGCATTCCTACAGGAGAAGGGACAATTTCTACATCTTCGGGACTGGCATGGAGATGAAATTCTTTGTAGCGAATATCGGCATCGCATTCATCGGTAGTAATAAACCGCGTACCAATTTGGACTCCTTTTGCTCCCAAAGCCAACATTCGCTCGATATCGGCACGATCCCAAATACCACCAGCAGCAATTACGGGAATATCTTGCTTGAATTCATTTTGCAAATATTTGACTAATTCTGGAATAACTCCTGCGGCTTCTAGTTTATTACTGGATAATTCTGCATATTTCGCTCCTAAATGACCTCCTGCTTTATGAGGATCTTCTACTACAAAAGCATCGGGTAAACGATTGTATTGACGTTCCCATTTACGACAGATCACCTTAGCAGCACGAGTACTAGAAATAATTGGCACTAATGCCACATCGGAATAGTCAGCAGTATATTCAGGGAGGTGTAAGGGTAATCCCGCACCAGAAATAATTAAATCGATGCCAGATTCTACCGCTGTGCGGACTAAAGTTTCATAATCCCTCACTGCTACCATGACATTGATACCGATAATACCTTGGGGACTGAGTTGGCGAGCTTTGGCGATTTCATCAATTAATGCCAAACGATTGGCTTGAAATAAACTACCTTTTTTGTAATAGGGAGAATTGAGTCCTAAACAAACTGCGGAAATAATACCGATACCCCCTGCATTGGCTACAGCACTGGCTAAATTCGCTCCAGAAATTCTAATTCCCATGCCTCCTTGAATAATTGGATAGGTAGCAGTATGTTTACCAATACGAAGGGGTGGAAGTGTGGTCATCATGTATTTGTTACCTAGTTGTTGAATAGTAGCATTAAAAGCAACGGGCGATCGCCAGATACCAATAATACTTTGCACAATTATATAGTCAATTAGTCATAAAAAAAACAACCCGAACCACTTAAAGCTTGGGTTGCTTAATCTATTTGAAGGAAGTTAGAAGGAAATTTAACACGAACGCAGTAAAAAACCAATTAACCGTTAATCTCAGGTGCAACTACAGCTATAGGTTGATTGTCTCCAAATGCTAAATCTAAGGGGAAGTTGTGAACGTTACGTTCGTGCATAGCTTCGATACCTAAATTAGCACGGTTTAAAACATCAGCCCAGGTTTGAACTACATGACCTTGAGAATCAAGGAGAGATTGATTAAAGTTGAAACCATTAAGGTTGAAAGAAAAGCAGGATACAGCTAGAGCGGCAAACCAAATACCAATTACAGGCCAGGCAGCAAGGAAGAAATGTAAGCTACGACTATTGTTAAAAGAAGCATATTGGAAGATTAATCTGCCGAAATAACCGTGAGCAGCGACGATATTATAAGTTTCTTCTTCTTGACCGAATTTGTAACCGTAATTTTGGGATTCAGTTTCAGTAGTTTCTCGAACTAAAGAAGAAGTTACCAAAGAACCGTGCATGGCAGAAAATAAAGCTCCACCAAATACACCAGCTACACCAAGCATATGTAAGGGGTGCATCAAAACATTGTGTTCTGCTTGCAAAACAAACATAAAATTGAATGTGCCACTGATTCCTAAAGGCATACCATCAGAGAAAGAACCCTGTCCGATGGAATAAATTAACAGTACCGCAGTAGCAGCAGCAACAGGTGCGCTGTAAGCTACACAAATCCAAGGACGCATTCCCAAACGGAAAGACAGTTCCCACTGACGACCCATATAGCAGAAAATACCAATTAAAAAGTGGAAAATAATCAACTGATAGGGTCCGCCATTATATAACCATTCATCTAAATTAGCAGCTTCCCAAATGGGATAAAAGTGCAAGCCAATAGCATTAGAACTAGGCACGACTGCCGCCGAAATGATGTTATTGCCATAAAGTAAAGAACCTGCAACGGGTTCGCGAATCCCATCGATATCTACAGGGGGTGCGGCAATAAAAGCAATGATAAAGCAAATAGTTGCCGTTAACAGCGTGGGAATCATCAGTACTCCAAACCAACCAATATACATACGGTTGTTGGTGCTGGTAATCCAATTACAAAATTTATCCCAAAGGCTAAGGCTTGGGCGTTGTTGCAGAGAAATAGTCATAATGTTTAATTCCGAGGTTAATCGTTGTTCAAGGCAAGTTAACCTTATTTACTCATTTAACTATATGGTTATATAAAAGTCAAGGGCTAAATTAATTTTTTTTCACCTACAGCAGTTCGTCTATCAATCTGAGACAGCAAAAATTCAAAATTAATGTACATTAAAGAGTTATTTGTTAAATAATTAATTATGCTTAGTATTCGTCAGCTTACATCTGAAGACTTGGCACTAATGGAAGCCATGATGCAAGTTATCTATTTGCTGCGGAGATTGGAAACGTTACTTGTAGCGATAGTGCGATCGCAATTAATTTATGATTTCTTTTTAAATCTAAATAGTAAGATTTAGATTTAAAACTATTGTTTCACCTCAAGACTTTTTCCAAAACTTGAGATAATTCCCTTCAAAAGGTTCTCCTTTTACTACTCGATTCCAATATAACCAGGGCAAAAGGTGTTTTTTAGCTAGCCACATACTCCAGCGTTCTTTGGCAGGGTTGATAAGAAAGCTGGAAACAAGTTGCTTATTGTAGTCGAATTCTGCCATTACTGTATAGTTATAGCCAGTAATTAGCGGACAGCAAGTATAACCATCATATTGGCTAGATAGAGGTTGAGATGACAGTACCGCTAAAAGATTTGCTACTACTACAGGTGCTTGTTTGCGAATGGCAGCAGCAGTTTTAGAAGTAGGTAATGCAGAAGCGTCTCCTAAACCAAAGACATTGGGATAGCGATTGTGTTGCAGGGTATTGGAATTAACATCAATCCAACCTCCTGGTGAATTTACTGCCAGAGGACTATTTTTAATAAAGTCTGGCGCACTCATGGGTGGTGCAACGTGAATCATGTCGTAGTTTAGGCTGATTTGTTTCACTCCTTGATGGGTAATCACTTCAAAGATAGCTTCTTTGGTGTCGGCGTTAATTTTTTTGAGATTGTGTTGAAACTTAACTTCAATACCACGACGTTTGACTACTCCATCGAGTACGGCTGCATATTCTGGAACAGCAAACATTTTTGTCTCTGGGGTACAAAAGGTTACTTTTGTTTTCGTACCTACTCCACTCTTACTTTTAAAGACATCATCCGCCATGTACATGATTTTCTGAGGCGCACCCCCACCAACAACAACGATTTGATGGTGTATGGTTTTGTTGACTAGTTCGGTATTAGCAGGGATGACAGGAGTAATAGGCGATCGCTGGATTAAAGACATAAATTAATATTTTTTTTATTAAGCTTGTGCAAAAAAATTAGTTACTCAAAATTTTGAGTTGTTCAGGATTGTACTTTTTGCCTGATGGCTGCAAGAAAAACCATATTATATATCATGGTATAACTATAAATTTATTTATCTATTAAGTTGTGTAATTTGTTAACTATAGGAATACTTTTTCCACTTCAGGTTTGTCTCTCATAACTCTGGCAAATAAAGACAGGGCTGGGAATTATTAAATTAGTTGTCAAACTCTAGAACTTTGAGTAAAATAAAAATACGCTCATACAACTAATTAGTTATATGATTATAAAAAATCTGATCGGTTCTCACAGACATCTCCAACAATGAACTAGAAACCTCAAGCCTCAATTGGAAAGAAGTTATTCAACTAAACTTTAAACAAGGAAAAAAAATGCTATTACGTCAACTATTTGATTACAACACCTGGACTTACACCTATTTAATTGCCGATCTCAATACCAAAGAAGCCGTTTTGGTGGATCCAGTTTTAGAAAAAGTAGAACGAGATTGGAAACTAATTCAAGAACTAGGATTAACCCTAGTTTACTGCTTAGAAACCCATATCCATGCAGATCACGTAACGGGAACAGGCAAACTAAGAGAATTAACGGGTTGTCAGGGTATCGTACCAGAAAATGCTCAAGCTGCTTGTGCCAACCGTCAGATCCGTAATGGAGAAATCTTAAAAGTAGGTGAAATAAACATTAAAGCGATCGCAACTCTCGGTCATACAGACAGCCATATGTCTTATCTCGTCAATGATAGTGCAGTTCTGACGGGAGATTCTCTATTTATCCGAGGCTGTGGACGGACAGATTTTCAAAGTGGAGATCCAGGACTAATGTACGACCACGTTACTCAACGACTATTTACTTTACCCGATCGCACTTTAGTTTATCCAGGTCACGACTACAACGGACAAACCGTTTCTACTATCGGCGAAGAGAAGCAGTACAATCCCCGTTTTATCGGACACAATCGGGATAGCTTTATCGAATTTATGAATAATCTCAATCTACCCAACCCTAAAAAAATAGCTGAAGCAGTTCCCGCCAACCAACGCTGTGGTCAAGTTACAGCAACAGTTTAGTACCGCCATACAAAAGTCAAAAGTCAAAAAACTGATAACTGCAAAGATGAAAACTCTCAATCCCAAAGTATTACAAACTATTGATGCCACTACGTTAAAACAATGGCTCGATCGCAAGAGCGTTACACTAGTTGACGTTCGCGAACCTGCTGAGTATGCTGGCGAACATCTTCCTAATTCTATTCTTGTTCCCTTATCCAAATTCGATCCAAATCAAATTCCTGTTGCCAGAAATAAAACCTTAGTTCTCTACTGTCGAAGTAGCAATCGTTCCGCCCAAGCTGCCCAAAAGCTCTTTGCTGCTGGTTTTGAAGAGGTAACTCATCTGGGCGGTGGCATCGAAGAGTGGAAACAAAAAGGATATCCCACGATAATCAATCGCAATGCACCTTTAAGTCTGATCCGTCAGGTACAAATTGTGACTGGTTCTTTAGTATTAACAGGCACATTTTTAGGAGCGTTAATTTCTCCCTGGTTTTTAATTTTAAGTGGTTTTGTGGGTGCAGGACTACTTTTTGCTGGCATTACTAATACCTGTGCCTTAGCAATGTTGCTGGCGAAATTACCTATTAACCAAAGGCTGTAAATAAAAAATGATTTGGATTATCGGACATTTTTTGGCAGTTTGTATCGGACTCAGCCTCGGCTTAATTGGCGGAGGGGGTTCTATTTTAGCAGTACCGATCTTAGTTTACGTCATGGGACTGGGAGCAAAAGCTGCGATCGCGATGAGTTTGGTAATTGTCGGTACAGTGAGCTTAATTGGCGTAGTGCCTCACTGGTTGCAAGGTAATGTTAATTTACGGGTAGCATTTATGTTTGCACCTCCTGCGATGTTGGGGGCTTATCTCGGCGCACGATTAGCAGGACTTCCTTTTATTACCGAAACAATTCAATTAATTTGCTTTGCTATTGTCATGGTGCTGGCTAGCTTTATAATGATTCGGGAAGCAAGGCAGAAAAATAAACATCAAGACTTATTCAAAGAAAAAGATAATTTTCTCCACGAAGACAATCATCACTGGCTTGCTGTTGTTTTAGAAGGATTAGGGGTAGGTATCTTAACTGGATTTGTCGGTGTCGGAGGCGGTTTTGCGATTATTCCTGCTTTAGTATTATTGGGTGGTATTCCCATGAAAGAAGCGATCGGAACTTCCCTAATTATTATTACTTTTAAATCTGTCACGGGATTTATGGGCTATCTCGGTCAAGTAGATCTGGATTGGAACTTGATGATTTCTTTTGCGATCGCAGCAAGTATAGGTACTCTTACTGGTGCGTATCTAACTCGATTCATTGAGGCTAAACAACTACAGAAGGCTTTTGGTTATTTTGTTTTAGCTATAGGTGTTTTTGTTTTAGTTCAACATTAGATTGGTCATTAGTTATTGGTCATTGGTCATTGGTTTTTAGCCCGCCTAATTAATTATCAATTATTAACTTAATTCTCCAAAACTTATTACCTATTCCTTATTACTTCTTACTTTTCCGATGAATTCAAGTAAAAATCATGAAAAATTATGTTAATCGGATTTTTTGCGGATTTATTCTTACTTTAACTCTATTTTGTTGGAATTCCTCTCAAGCATTTGCCCAAACAGACCCCGCTCAATTGGCTAAAGCGGTAGAAGCAATTGAAAACATTGATGCCATGCGTTCTGGGTTAGCATCTACTTTGAAAGATTCTCCTCAAGAACCAACAATTCAGACTTTTAAAGAGGTTTGTCAACCTGTAGGTATGAAAATTAAACAGCTAAGTCAAGAAAATAACTGGCAGGTTAAACAAATTGCTCAAAAATACCGCAATCCACTTCATGCACCCGATAATCTACACGCTCAGATGGCTTTGGCTAAATTTGAACGAGAACCAGAGTTAATGGGATTTTGGGACAAGGAAACCTTGAATAATCAAACAGGAACTCGTTATTATCGCCGTATTAATGTGGAAGCTAGTTGTCTAGCTTGTCATGGTGCGAAAAATACCCGTCCTCAGTTTGTCAAAGATAAATATCCTCAAGATTTGGCTTTTGATTTTCGAGTTGGAGATTTGCGGGGGATGTATGCTGCATTTATTCCCGACGAGGTTCACGAGGGGCTGAATTCAATTCAGCCCACGCCCCCTCACCTCCAAGCAGCTTTGCAAGAAGCTAGCTAGTCTCGATAACAAAACGAAAGTCAATCAATCAACAATTTTATCCGTGTTTATCTGTGGATCGTATTTAATTCAATTACTTATAAAAGAACTCTCATGAAGTTAAACCAACTATTTACCTGGCTGTTAATAGTAATTATCTTTTTCACCACAACCCTTGCTATTCCCCAACCAGCAGAGGCAATTATCAGACAGCAGCAGGAAACTCCCGAACAGGTTTTATCTCAATCGCGTCATACTTTGAGGGATGATAGGGGTAATTCTTGGCAAGTAGTTTTGTTTAAACGCTTGAAAAATAGTGAAATAAAGGAAATCGATCTGCGTTTAGTCGGATTTCCAGGGACAGTCGAGTTTAACCATCCCCAAGACTTAGAACTCATCAGTGGTGAAAAAGTTTTTCAGGCAAGCGATCGCTTTTCTGAATCATCGCCAGGTCTTAACGTTGGTCAGTTTGATCTTAAAGAAATTCTACCTCAACTCTTAACCGAGCAAACTTTTACTCTGAAGTTGCCTTTAAATAAACAAGTTTCTACTATTAAAGTTCCTTTTCCAGTTATTCTTGAATGGCAAGAAATTGCTAAGTTATAAACATCCTACCTAAGCAGACGTAGACCGCTCAAAGTGACCAAAACTGTAGAGCCTTCGTGTCCGATAACTCCCAGAGGCATATTAATACTGCCCGCAAAATTAGCCAGCAACAATATACCAATAAAGGAAAGGGCAAAAGTAATATTCTGGGTAACAATTCGATTAGCTCTTCGTCCCAGGCTAATTGCTTGAGCCAATTTTTCCAAGCGATCGCTCATTAGAACGATATCGGCAGTTTCTAGTGCGACATCATTACCAGCACCACCCATCGCTATTCCTACTGTAGCAGCAGCTAGTGCGGGTGCATCGTTGATACCATCTCCCACCATGGCTACATCTTGATATTTTTGCTTGAGATGTTTGATTACTGTTAATTTATCTTCTGGCAGAAGTTCGGCATACACCTTATCTATGCCAAGGGATTGAGCCACACTATGAGCCGTGCGCTGATTATCTCCTGTGAGCAAAACGATCTGTTCGATCTTTAGTTGTTTTAATTGTGCGACTAATCCTACCGCTTCTGGTCGAATGGTATCGGCTACAGCAATTACGCCAACAACTTCGTCAGCTTGTGCTACCCAGACGAGAGTATTAATTTCATTAAGGCGATTGCTTATTTCTAGCAGTTCGGGTGAAAAATGAGCAATTTCCTGACGAATAAAAGCAGCTTTACCAACTAAAATCCTTTTTCCTGCTACTTCACCGACAATCCCTTGTCCTACTTCGGCTTGGACATTAACAGCCTCTTGCCAAAATAAATTTCTTTCTTTAGCTGCAAGAGCGATCGCTTCTCCGATAGGATGTTCGGATCGAGATTCTAAAGCAGCAGCTAATTG
>JBHJNX010000108.1:0-29723 GCA_050330335.1 Pleurocapsa sp.
GTAATGACACAGCTAAAGAATATCTCTTTAGCCAAGGTCACTAGGGACGTTTTGAGTCGTCCGCATCGATACAATGTACTCAGCAACTTGAGTAAATCGTATCGTATAAAATGTTACGAGTCACGGCTTCAGCCTGACTCGTAACAACCTTATCGAATCCGCGTCTTTTTAAAGCGCGGAGAACTCAAATCTCTAGCAAACATTTAATGATTGAGGATAATTTTTTGGTAGCGATCGCCTGTAAGGATTTAGTATTCAATCATATTGAAGCAGTCATTTTTGATAAAGACGGTACTTTAGAAAACTCCCAAGCTTTTTGGTGCGAAGTAGGCATCACAAGAGCCGCTCTAATCGATGCTCGCCTACCTGGAATTGGCAAACCCTTGCTTCTAGCTTTTGGTATTGTCGAGCGCACCCTCGATCCAGCAGGGCTAATGGCTGTAGGTAGTCGTGAAGAAAATGAAATTGCGGCGGCGGCCTATATTGCTCAAAGGGGATACAGTTGGTTTGAAGCCAAACAAATCGCTGGTGATGCTTTCAACGAAGCAGCAAAATGTTTAACTAAAACTACCCAAACTTCTCCTTTATTTGCTGATAGTTTGGTAACAATTAAATCTTTAAAACAAGCGGGTTTAAAACTAGGTATTCTTTCTGCTGATTCCACTCCAGAAGTAGAAGCGTTTGTAGACAGACATCAACTTAGAAAATACATTCAACTAAATATGGGTTCTGATGAAGGAATTTACAAACCAAATCCCCAACTTTTTATTCGAGCCTGTCAGCGATTAAAAGTCAAACCCCATCACACTTTAATGGTAGGAGATTCGTGGGGAGATTTACAAATGGCAAAAGATGCAGGTGCAGCAGCAGCTATAGCCATCCAACGGGATGCTAATTTAACTCAGCTAGAAGTCGCGGAGCTTCAGATTGCTAATTTATTAGAAATTATCCCTTTATAGTAATCTCAAATAAATCGAATTTGGAAATCTTGAATTTAACAATGTATCATGTAGGTTAAATTTTAGATTTTTATGGAAGACAACAACCCCGCCCTCGAAACGCGGGGTCGCTTTCCGAAAATTGTAGTATAAATAGAGGGCTGAAAAGAATTGTCTCGTCATTACTTATTTACTTCCGAATCAGTTACAGAAGGTCATCCTGATAAAATTTGCGACCAAATTTCTGATGCTATTCTCGATGCTTTATTATCTCAAGACCCCTTAAGTCGTGTTGCTGCTGAAGTCGTAGTCAATACGGGATTGGTTTTGTTGACTGGAGAAATTACCACTAAAGCGCAAGTTAATTACGTCGATCTGGTGAGAAAAAAAATTAGCGAAATTGGCTATATTCATGCAGAGAATGGCTTTTCTGCTGATAGTTGTTCAGTTTTAGTAGCTATTGACGAACAATCTCCAGATATCGCTCAAGGAGTAACAGCCGCACAAGAACAACGGGAATCAATGAGTGATGATGAACTAGATAAAATTGGGGCTGGCGATCAAGGGATCATGTTCGGGTTTGCTTGTAATGAAACCTCAGAATTAATGCCAATGCCGATTAGTTTGGCACATAGAATGTCTCGTCGTCTGGCAGTAGTTAGAAAAGAAGAAGGACTATCTTATCTGCGCCCTGATGGTAAAACTCAGGTAACAGTCAAGTATGAAGATGGCAAACCAGTAGGAATCGATACTATTTTGATTTCCACTCAACATACAGAAACTATTGGTGATTTAACTGAAGGTAGTGCGGTTCAGAAAAAAATCAGAGACGACCTGTGGCAAATGGTTGTAGAGCCAGTATTTGCTGATTTAGAGCTTAAAACCACTAAAGATACTCGTTTTTTGGTCAATCCTACAGGTAAGTTTGTCATCGGCGGACCTCAAGGAGATTCCGGCTTGACAGGCAGAAAAATTATTATCGATACCTATGGGGGCTATTCCCGTCATGGTGGTGGTGCATTCTCTGGAAAAGACCCTACTAAAGTAGACCGCAGTGCTTCTTATGCCTGTCGCTATGTTGCTAGCAATATAGTTGCTGCCGGTTTGGCAGAAAAATGTGAAGTTCAGGTTAGTTATGCTATTGGAGTCGCTAAACCTACCAGTATTTTTGTAGAAACTTTTGGTACTGCTAAGATCGACGAAGCTAAATTGTTAGAGATTATTAAAAAATATTTTGAATTGCGCCCTGCGGGTATAATTCAAACTTTTAATCTTCGCAATTTACCCCAAGAAAGAGGCGGTCGTTTTTATCAAGATGTCGCCGCTTACGGTCACTTTGGCAGAAGCGATCTGGATTTACCTTGGGAGAAAACTAACAAAGCAGCAGAACTAAAAGAATATTTGTTGTCTGCAGTTTAGCAATTTCTGAGATCTAGAGTTTTAGCGATCGCCTAAATTATTAAAGTTGAAAGATGCCCAACAAGCGATCGCTATTTAGAAAAAAATTCTTAACCAGATCGTAAAGTTTAGATGTTGGTGGCCATAAGTCTAATATTTAATGGCTGTTTCCTATTTTGGGACAAGTTATATACTTAAAATAAATTTACAAATTATAGATTTACATAAATATCGATAATATGCCTCAAACTGCTTTAAACTTAATTGCGATCGGAATTTTTGTTATGACCCTAACAATTCTGTTAGGCCCTTTGTTAAATATTTCTCCGATTATCCCTGCGGCGACTACTTTTGGTATTTTAAGCTTGGCGACGGTAGATACTTTGGCCTGGAGAAGTAGGGGAGTTAGCTTATTATTAGATTTATTTGCCTCTGCTGAACAGCGTCAGCGAATCGTACATCATGAAGCAGGTCATTTTTTAACTGCTTATTTCTTAGGTATTCCCATAACTGGCTATACCCTCAGTACTTGGGAAGTTATCAAACAAGGACAATTAGGTAGAGGTGGAGTGGGTTTTGAGACAGAATCATTAATGACTGAACCTTATGATTTAGACAAGATGCGTTTGACTCTCGATCGCTTTTGTACAGTTTGGATGGCAGGAGTGGCAGCCGAAAAAATAGTTTACGGTAATGACCAAGGGGGGATAGAAGACCGCCAACAGTTACAAACGGCTTTGAAGTTAGCGGGTTTACCAGAAGCAGCTTATCTGATGAAAGAACGTTGGGCAAAAATACAAGCAACTAATTTGCTAGAAAGATACCAAAAATCTTATCAAGCTTTAGTAACAGCTATGGAAAAACGAGCTTCAGTCGAAGAATGCTGTCAAGCAATTCAGCAATATTGTCACGATGAAGAATTGGTCGCCAAAAATTCTAAATAAATACCAATAAAGTAATGTCCGCAGACAATAATCGAGTTTGCGGTGTTGATCTCGATTTAGACCGTCATATAACTAACCACTAACCAAACAAAAAGGCTTATCATAGCATTTATTGCGGCAGGTATTTAGTAAATGCAGAAACAACAAGGTTATATTCTTTTAATATTAGGATTAGTGGCAGCAGCGATCGCGATTTTGCTGACCATCCCTCCCCAGTTAGGATTGGATTTGCGAGGGGGAGCGCAATTAACTATTCAAGTCAATCCCACTAAAGAAAATCCCAATGTTCTTCCTACTTCAGAAGATGTCAAAGCGGTGCAAAGAGTGCTAGAAAATCGCATCAATGAATTTGGTGTTTCCGAAACCACCGTGCAGACTGTTGGGGAAAACAAAATTTTAATTCAGTTACCAGGAGAAAGCGAACCTCAAGCCGCAGAAAGACGCTTAAAAGGAACGGCTAAATTAGAATTCAAACAACAAAAACAAGGAACTGAAGGAGATTTTATTGCTGAGTCTCAAGTCCGACAGCAATTGAAAGCACAGCAAACTATTTTAGAGTCAAGTGAAGCCAGTCCTGAAAAACAAGCAGAAGCAGCAAAATTACAAGAATCTTTACGTCAATCGGATCTGGCGATCGCTCAATTATTTGAGTCTGTCGGTTTAACCGGTACGAATCTTAAAGATGCTCGTCCTCAACCAGACCAAACTGGTAGCCGTTGGGAAGTAGCGATTAATTTCGATGACGAAGGTGGTAAAAAATTCGCCGAATTAACCAAAAATTTAGCAGGTACGGGGCGCAGTATTGGGATTTTTCTCGACAATGAATTAATCAGCGCGCCTGTAGTAGGTCCGGAATTTGCCAGCACTGGAATTGCGGGCGGCAGAGCCGTAATTACGGGTAATTTCGAGCTAGAAAGTGCTAATGACCTGGCAATTCAAATTAAAGGTGGTTCTTTGCCATTTCCCGTAGAAGTTGTAGAAAACCGCACTGTAGGGTCAACTTTAGGACAGGATAGTATCCGACGCAGTATTATTGCTGGTTTGGTTGGATTGGTATTGGTGTTAATCTTTATGGCAGTTTACTATCGCTTACCGGGGGTTCTTGCTGATGCTGCTTTGGTTGTTTATGGCTTATTAACACTAGCTTGTTATGCTTTAGTCGGAGTAACTTTAACTCTTCCAGGAATTGCTGGATTTATTCTCAGCATTGGTATGGCAGTCGATGCAAATGTACTGATTTTTGAGCGTACTAGAGAAGAATTAAGAGGGGGAAAAACCCTGTATCGTTCCGTAGAATCCGGATTTTATCGGGCTTTTTCCAGTATTTTAGATAGTAACGTTACTACAGCGATCGCTTGTTTGGCATTACTGTGGTTGGGTTCGGGTTTGGTCAAAGGTTTTGCTGTAACCTTATTAATTGGTGTAATTGTCAGTATGTTTACTGCTGTAACTTGTAGTCGCACCCTCCTGTTATTAGTTGTCCTCAGCTTACCCAAGGTCAGACAAAAACCAGAATTATTCTGCCCTAACTTAGAACAGTAATTTAGTAATTAAAAATGAAACTCGGTATTACCAAACAACGCGGCTTATGGTGGACGTTATCAGGAGTAGCAATTGCTGCTTCAATTGCCGCTATGGTCATTTCTTTTGTGAGTCTTAATGCACCCATTCGTCCGGGTATTGACTTCATTGGCGGTACTCGCATCCAAGTTGCCAAAGATTGTAGCATCCCCAATAATTGCGATCGCCCTATCGATTCCGCAGAAGTCAGAGAAATTCTCGCAGCCCAAGATTTAGGTAATAGCAACGTCCAATTGTTGGGAGATAACAAACAAATACTTTCTATCAGAACTCCTAACTTAGATGTCGAACAGAGAAGCCAATTGCAAACAGCTTTAACTGAAAAAATCGGTCAATTCGACCAAAAAAGTATTCAAATAGATTCAGTAGGTCCTACCATTGGCGAAGAACTGTTTGTCTCTGGGATATTAGCTTTAATTGTGTCTTTTTTGGGCATTATCATCTATCTCAGCATCCGCTTTCAGTTTGACTATGCTTTATTTGCAATTTTGGCACTATTCCACGATGCGTTTATTACCGCAGGAGTTTTTGCTATTTTGGGTCTAACTATTGGGTTAGAAATCGACAGTCTATTTTTAGTTGCTCTACTAACAATTGTTGGTTTTTCGGTTAATGACACAGTAGTTATTTACGACCGTATTCGAGAAAATCTTCTCGCCAATCCCGAACGTTCGATGAACGATATCGTCGATGATGCGATAAATCAGACTTTAGGTCGTTCCATCAACACTACCTTAACTACTTTACTCCCCTTAGTCAGTATTTTCTTATTTGGCGGACAAACCCTAAAATTCTTTGCTTTAGCATTAATTATCGGTTTTATGCTGGGTGCATATTCTAGTATTTTTGTGGCTAGCACCCTACTTGCTTGGTGGAGAAATAGTATAGAAAATAAAACTGTAAAAATATCCGATACTATAGCGAATGAATAGAAAAATCAAGCATGAGGAACAAGGAATTAATAACTAATAACCAATGACCAATGACCAATGACTAAATACGATGTTGAATTTCGCCGCAAAATGAATAAACTTTATCAATTAACAGTATGTGCGCGTTGGTTGTTTATTTTAATTTGTTGGTTAACTATAGGTGTCTATGGTATTTGGAGTTTGCGTAATGAAATTGCCCTATGGTTTGATTACTTTACCTGGTCGGCAGTGTATTATACTTTTCACTTCAATTTTATTCCTACTCTCTGTCTGTCCTTTTGCACAGCAGTTACACTTTCAGTTTTAATTTGGCAAAGTAGAAATATCATTTGGGGATTACCAAAACACGAACAACGCTATTTGGAAAAACAAGTCAAAAAAATTCTCGCCACAGGCTCTAAACATCCCTTGTGGAAATGGATTCATCAACAGTGATTAGTTCTTAGTTAACCTTTACTCATGCACCTACATAAGTGCTATCGCCATAATTATTTATACATCTCTAATTCCCGTCTTACGTGATTACACTTGCGGAGAAAACCCCCATTCGAGGGCAAGCCTCCGCGTGTCTCGCGCGCTATGCCCTATGCCCTGACCTCATTTTTAATTTGAGTATTCAACCGAACTTGATATAACGTCTATTCTTCCGACATTTCCAAGTTGGCGATCGCATTTTGCACGTCATCAAGAGATTCTAAAGTATCGATTAATTTTAAAAGGGACTGGGCTTGTTCTGGATCGCTCACTTCCACATAATTAAGGGGAATCCAGCGTAATTCTACTTCTTTAACTGGTAAATCGTGTTGTTGTAGGGTTTTATGTAAATTATCTAAATTAGCAACTTCGGTAAATACTTCTGCACCTATTGATATATCGTCATCAATGATTTCGTAACTATCTGCACCACCTTCTATAGATGCTTCTAACAATTGTTCTTCTTGTTCAACTTTTTCTAGGGTAATTACGCCTTTTTGCTCGAACATCCAGCTAACACAGCCAGTTTCCCCCAAATTACCCTTATTTTTTTTAAAAGCTTCCCGAATATAAGCCGCCGAACGATTGCGATTATCCGTCAATGCTTCAACTAAAATCGCTACTCCTCCAGCACCATAACCTTCATAGCGAATTTCTTCGAGCATGGCACTATCATCTTGATACCTACCCGCACCTTTGGCTATAGAGCGTTCGATATTATCGTTGGGAATACCTGCGGCTTTAGCTTTTTCGATCGCCGTGCGGAGTTGAAAGTTACCATCGGGATCGGGAATACCATTACGGGCTGCAACAATAATCGCACGGGATAACTGAGTGAAAGTCTTGCCTTTTTTAGCGTCTACTCTGGCTTTTTGCCTTTTAATATTAGCCCATTTACTATGACCTGCCACTGTCTCTCTTGACCCTCCGGGTTGCATCGGATTTTCAAAATATCTTATCAAAAGAGGGAATGAGGTGCAGTGCTGCTTTCAGTTGTAGGATTGTTCAATGCGCAATAAAACTAAAATGTTTAATTGATATCTAGGAAATTATTTCCAACACAAAATTGTTGTTTTGTCAACAGTCTTGTTGATTTGGGTTGGAGAATGCTGGCTAAAATATTATTAATTTTAATTAAGATAAAATGTATGGTAGTAAACTCAAAGCCTTACAAATTATAGTAAAGCAAATGTAACCAAATATAAAATTTTAGAAATAGCAAGATCAACCCAAGATAATAAAGATTATTGAAACAGAATTCTCAATAAAAATCAAGCTTTTATAAAGCTCATAAATTCGTTGCTTAATAAGAATAATTCTTAGTATTTTTTTAAGAATTATTTAAGGTTTAGATAAATTAATAAATTAAGTTTTTAATCCTTTTACTGTTTACTGCTCAGTAAAAACCCAATCCCACTGAAAATAACTAACAAAGGTGTCAGCCAATCTCCCCAACGCACATATAGAGTTTGAGTTTGACGGCGATAAATAGTATCGGCATGGATAACATAGCGGTTGAGAGGGGAAATCCAGAGAGTAGCTCCGTGAGGATCTACAATGGCTGAATAACCGGTATTAGTAGCTCTAGCTGCCCAGCGATCGCTTTCTATGGCGCGGATGACATCTTGGGCGTGGTGTTGGGCGGGCATGGTATGGCTATAATGGGCGTTATTAGATGCCGTAATAATAAACTCCCCTCCTGCTTTAGTTTGACGGCGAAAATAGGGAGCAAAAGCCGATTCGTAACAAATACCGACAATGGCTCGACCAAAAGGAGTATTGAAGATTTGATTGGATTTTCCTGGGATTTGACGTGCTTCTAAAGGAGACAGGCGATCAATAATTCCTCCTAAAACTGACTCAAAAGGAATATATTCTCCTAAAGGAACTAGTTTATGTTTATCGTAACGACTAAAGGTTTCTCCTGCACCTGTAAGAGTAAATAAACTATTAGTGTAACCATGATTTGTTTGTCCGTATGCTCCTAGCCAAATAGGAATTTGTTCTTGAGTTACGGCTCGATAGATAGTACTATCATCAAGAATATTTTGCCAATAAAAAGGTAAAGCACCTTCGGGGGTAAGTACTACATCTACATCTTGTTTAACTAATCTTTGATAGCCAGCAGTATATCCCGCGATCGCTTGTCGCCAACCTTGGGAGTAAAGTTTAATTTCGTTGGGGATATTTCCTTGAATAATACCCACTTTAATTGGGTTTAAATTATCTGTGGCGATGGGTTGAATATACAACCAGTAACCCAAACTATGAACCAATAAAAATAGAGTTATAGGAGAAAAAATAAATAATTTGTCTGTTAGTTTTTGAGATATTTTATTCCAAGATAAAATAACTTCTGCTAACAATCCATTGACGGCAACAATGGCAATACTAGTAGTATTTACTCCCGATATTTTTCCCAGTTGTAAAATTATTAAATTGCTCGGACTTTGAGTCAAAGTTAAATCAGTCCACCACAAAGGACTGTTCGTCCATAATGTTTCTAAAAGCGACCAGCAAGTAGTAGCAATTAAAACTATTAATAGAGAATTTAATATAAAATTATTTTTGCCTTTAAAGCGCACTCGATTGACGATAATTCCCCAAAAAATTACCAGGATAGCTCCCCAGCAAGTAATAAATAACCAACAAAATAAAGCGATCGCCAAACTGCTTAACCAAGGTACTCCCATCCAAGTCATGGGATGCACCCCAGTAATCCAAAACAAAGTCAAACCATGATAGCCACATCCCCAGGCCAAACATGACAAAATAACCTGTCTGTTAAATTTAGGAGTTTTTCTAATTACTATCCACAATGGAACTAAAGCAACCCATGCCAAAAACCAAGCATTAAATGGTGCAGGGGCTAACCCCATGAAAATACCGCCACCAAAAGATATCAGAATTGCTTTAAAATTGCGAGCCATTAGTTCATGTTTACTCTGACTAAGGCTTTTTAGTATAAAATAAAATGAGTCAAACTACTTTAGAATCGGCTAAATCTCTAATTAGTACAGTTCGAGAGGCAATGTACTGACTGAGATGGTAGTTATCTTCCAAACTGAGTACCAAAACACTTTCTACCTGTTGAATGAGTTGCTGAACGATTTCTCGATCCGAAAGCTTTAACAAATTATTAGGATTCGATGTTTCAACAAACGTCCACACGGTTCTGAGTATTTTACTGTTTAAAATCATTGCCTTATCAATGAGCTACATGGACAATTGTACTCGTAATCTTAAGAAAATCTTAAGATTTTAAGTTTTGTATCGATGCCCATAGTCTAAAATGACCATAGTTGTGAATAACTCAGTGCGATCGACAACGATAAAATAATCTTAAATAGCCAAGAGTTGATATATAAATTAATTAAGGAATGACGACAACGATAATTATCTTTGGTACATTGATGACTAATTATTTAGGTGCATTTTTACCCCCAATTGCTGTAGACAGCTTGTTTTCCACTCAAGGCATTATGGTGATGCTGTTAGTCGCCTACGCAGGAGCGATGTGGATGTTTCTGAGCAGTGCGCCTAAAGTTTATACCGTAATGGTGTCGGACTTACAAACTGCTCAACAATTTTATGAAGGTCTGCTAAATCTTCCTGCGGCGGACGTACCCCTGCATTATTATTACAATTACGAACAAGCTATGGGGGCTGGTGGACTCGATCCACTATATATGTCAGCTACTCCGAATAATCCTGGTTTTAGCCCAGCCGATGGACTGTGGTATCAACTGAAAAAAAACACTCAATTACATATCATCTCTGGTGCTAGTGGTGGCTATAAAGATCGTCAGCGTCATGTTTGTTTTGATCACGATTGTTTGGAAGCATTGTTAATGCGGGTTCAGTCGCGGCGTTTGAAATATAAAATTCGTCGCGATCGCCCTTTAAATTTTTTAGTTAAAGATATTGAAAACCGCACGATCGAAATGGCAGAAGTTTCTAATTAGCCATCAGTTTCATTGTGTTGTTAGGATAAGATACTACCCCCTGTCCTAAAGAAATCGTACCAGGATGTTGACGGATTAGTTCGCTAATGACAGAAATTAAAGGGGACTGCACCCCCTCAATACGAGAATTGGAAAAATAAATCAATATTTAAAGCCATCATCTCACAGAGTAACAATAAGCATAGGGAAATCTCAACTTTTAGGGGTCATTAAACCGAACCTGACTTTTCTGAAATCTTTTTATACTTATTAGTGTGAGTCAGGTAAGAATACCAACAGGACTACAATTACAACATTCAATTAAAAACTTTCTGATTCCAACCTAATAGTTAAATTGTGGGGGGAATTAAAGTGACATTGATCAACCCAACCTAAGTTAATTTAATTTCAACTTTTCAGCCGAAATCTAAGCTTTTAAAACTAATTCTTTAAGGAGGTACAAATTATGTCTTTAATGCGTTGGCAACCTTTTTCTGAAATTGACAGTTTACAGAAAGAAATGAATCGTCTTTTTGATAGTCTTGCACCGAGAACCACAGAAGAATTGAGTGCAGCTTTTGTCCCTGCTGCGGAAATGGAAGAAACTCCAGAAGCAATCCATCTCAAACTCGAAGTTCCTGGTATGGATGCCAAAGACATCGATATTCAAGTTTCGGCTGAAGCCATTTCTATTAGTGGAGAACGCAAATCCGAAACTAAAACCGAAGAACAAGGTATGACTAGAAGTGAATTCCGTTATGGTAGTTTCCGTCGCGTCATTCCTTTACCCACTCGCGTTCAAAATACCAATGCTCAAGCAGAGTACAAAGATGGCATTCTCAATCTAACTCTGCCTAAAGCTGAAGAAGAAAAAAACAAAGTCGTTAAAGTAAATATCGGCTAATCTTTTCACCACAGTAAGGTGGGCGTTGCTCACTTTACTGTAATTTCTTACCTAAAAAAATAAATTCAATTATTTATATCGAGTGCCGATAAGACTTGTATGGAAGTTCGCCTGTCAGGAGGTGAAAGCAAATAATGGCAGCAACAGATTTTAAAGATTACTATCAAGTTTTGGGGGTTAGTAAAACAGCAACGCCAGAAGAAATCAAACAAGCCTATCGGAAATTAGCGAGAAAATATCACCCCGACCTCAATCCAGGGGACAAAACTGCCGAACAGCGTTTTAAAGAAATTAACGAGGCGCAAGAAGTGCTATCTGACCCCGAAAAACGCGCCAAATACGACCAATTCGGTCAATATTGGCAACAAGCTGCTGCGGGAACACCACCTCCAGGAGCAGCAGGTTTTGATTACAGTCAGTACGGTAGTTTTGAAGATTTTATCAACGAACTTTTAGGACGCTTTAGTGGTGGGGTAGGAGGTTCTACAGGACGGAGAACTTACAGCTATACAACTACTACTCCTGGTGGAGGATTTGGCGGTTTTGAAGACATTTTTGGCGGTGGTAGTTTTCAACAAGCTCCTGCAACAGATACAGAAGCTGCCATTACCCTAACTTTTGCCGAAGCCTGGCACGGTACACAAAAACGTCTCCAGCTAGACGGTGAAACCCTCAATGTCAGAATTCCTGGGGGAGCTAAACCAGGCAGTCGCATTCGTCTTAAAGGCAAAGGACGCATCAGTCCTTTTAGTCAGCAACGAGGAGATTTATATTTAACTATCGATCTCCAACCCCATCCTGTATTTAAGTTTGAAGGGGATAATATTGTTAGCGAAATTCCCATTACTCCAGAAGAAGCAGTTTTGGGGGCAGAAATTAAAATTCCCACTCCTGATGGTAGTGTGATCATGAAAATACCTCCAGGAGTAGATTCAGGGCAAACTCTACGCTTGCGGGGTAAAGGCTGGAAAGATGCTCAAGGTCGCAGAAGCGATCGCATCGTTAAATTGAAAATCGTCACTCCCAAAGAATTAACTGCTAACGAACGAGAATATTACGAAAAACTACGTCAAGCTAGCAATTTTAATCCCCGTCGCAGCATTGAGGATGTGCGTTTATAAAGTCTATAAGTTTATTGACTACTTACTAACAAGCTAGTTTGGTTTTAATGATTAAAATGAATTCAGAGCATATTGATTGAATTATTTAAGGAGAACCAATAATGACTGACAATGACAACACACCTGAAACTAAAGAAACCACTATTGTACCTGTAAGTCCTGAAACTGATGCTTTAGTAGAACGAGAAATGGCAGGAGAAAGCGATCGCCTGAAAGCGGAAACCAAAGATTTAGTAGAAGCAATTAGAAAACGGGCGCAGTCGGAAATCGAAAATGCTCAAACCCTAACTCAAGATGCCTACCTCAATGCAATTCGCAGTGCTAAAGAAGCTGTAGAAAGCAATTCCTTACTGGATCCCAAACGGATTGAACACTCAGTAGAAATGATTCAAAAAGATGTCCGAGACAATTGGCAGAAAACCCTCGATGAGATTGGTGCATTAGGCGATCGCTTACAAGAAGCGGCACAAGTTGCCTGGGATATTGTGATGAGAAAGGATGATTCTGACGTGAAATAATAACCCTCTGAAATGCTAGGAGCAATTGTCAAACTTTAGTTATCTTGGGCTTGGGTGTGACTATTATAGGCAGAATGCGTAACTGCATGGGGATAAGTTTCTCGACTTGCTGTTAATTAACCCCTGAGCAGTCTTTCGGGAGGTGTTTCATATTTCTAATTTAATTTTATTTTTTCCAACGTTGCATTTGATTGTTTTCTGCTAAAAACTCGCGTATTTGCCCAAAATAAAGCTGATGGTATTGTTCGTAGTCATAGTTATCTACCCTCAGTCCAAAACTTGGCTCTTTACCTTGAACGATAGCTGCGATTTTATCGTTAACTTTAACCGAATAATGACTACCATCAAAGGTATGTTGAGGATTTTTGGTGATTTCTGAAGGTACGGAAAAGTCGTACATGGCATCATAAACTTGAGATAATTGATAGAAAGCCTGGAGATAACAATCCATTAGATCTCTGCCGTAAGTATCGTTAACTATACTCCAAGCCGAACGAGGTGGCACATAGCCGATAAATTCAGCGTTGGGAAAAATTGTTCTGAGATCGGCAAAGGGTTTAACAATAGAAAGATCGCACTTTTGCGGTGGTAGGGGTCGATAAAAATCTGGTCGATATTGAGGAGGGTTGTCAAAATCTACTGGTTCAAAATTGCGATCATAATAGTTGCCAGGATCTGGACTAACTCCCAAGAGAGTCATTACCGAAAACATGAATACATCAGCAGATAAGTAAGCTTGTAGAGGGGATTGTGTAGCTACCTGGTTAATATCAAACGGCTCGCGATTCTTTCGCTCTTTAGCAACAAAATTAAGACCATCTACGCCAATATAAACTTTCTGAGGGTTTAAACCAACTTCTTTGAGAAATTTGGCATAATCGACAAAATCTTCAATTTCTCCCCCTTTCATGCCATAGTTAAAACATTTATTATCTTGAAAGTTAGAGACTTTCATAGCTATCACCCTGGAGCTACCTAAAATTACGCAGTCATAATTGATTTCCTCTTTGGTTCTTAAAAATACATTACTTTTGGTAATACGTTCGTTAAAAGCAAAGTTTTTCCCTGTTACAATATTGCCACTTCTATACCATAAAGGGTCTACCAGCCAATTAATTCCCGCAACCGTACCCAGTAATAAAGTAGTAATTAAAACATAAAGTTTAAAGCTAAATTTCGATTTAGATTGAGCTAGAGCAGTAGTTTCAGCAGTAGCTAAGTCATGTTTGTTTTTGCTACTCTTTAAAATTCCCTTAGCAACAGTTTTAAAATTCATATTATTTTAGTTTTTAACTTAGAATTGAAAATATAAAAACTCACTCACTCTCGTGAAACAAAGTAGAGATGCAGAGGTTATTACAGCAACGATCGCTGTCCAAATTTTGTTGGGTTTCCAAGCTAAAAATTTCCATATTTTATCTAAAAATATAGGTCGATTATCGGTCACTGGTTCGGTTAAAGTTGGATTATAAATACCCATCCATTGCTCAGTATTGGGAGTAAACCAAGCGATTAATAACAACAAGATAATACTAAAAGTGGCATATTTTTGAGCGATTCCTACATTAACGCTAAATCCTAAAAAGCCAATACCCCAGTTTCTGGCAAATCCTAAAAATGGTTCGAGAAATTGAGGTAATTGTAGACCGTTCAAGCCCAACATAGAGCTTAAAATTGAAGTGGCAGTTGCAAAATTAGTAGCACGGAAAAATACCCACGATATTACTACAGCCACAAAAGTAACTAGCCAACCAATACCCCGCAGCAACCAGCCATCATTTCTCAGATTGTGTCCCAAACTTTTACGTAGGGAGCGATATAAATGATTGATCACCAAATAGATACCGTGTAAACCTCCCCAGAAGATGAATGTCCAACCCGCACCGTGCCATAATCCTCCCAAGAGCATGGTAATAAATAAATTGGAGTAGCGACGTATTTCTCCTTTGCGATTGCCCCCTAAAGGAATATATAAATAGTCCCGCAAAAAGTGAGACAAAGTAATGTGCCAGCGTCGCCAAAAGTCAACAATACTGACTGCTTTATAAGGAGAATTAAAATTTAGAGGCAATCTGATACCAAACATATAAGCTGCACCGATCGCCATGTCTGAATAGCCAGAGAAATCGAAATATAATTGTAAAGTGTATGCTAATGCTCCTACCCAAGCTTCGGAAAAAGTGAGATCGATACCTTGAGATGCTGCACCAAAAGCCAAGTTAGAATATTCTGCAATGCGATCGGCAAATACAACTTTTTTAAATAAACCTGCTACAAATACAGTTAACCCAATGGCTATAGTTTGACTATTAAAACGATAGGTTGAGGGTTGCTCGAATTGCGGTAAAACTTCTTTATGATGAACGATCGGTCCAGCAATCAATTGGGGGAAAAAAGTTACGAAAAGCACATATTTAATCAAACTATACTCTCTAGTTTCTCCTTGATAGGCATCTACCAAATAAGCAATTTGTTGAAAAGTAAAGAAAGAAATTGCCAGGGGTAAAACTATCGGTGGTAAAGTGATTTCAATACCAGTTACATAATTAATATTATTAATAAAAAAGTTAGCATATTTAAAATAGCCAATTAACCCCAAATTAAAAATTATTCCTAAAATTAATATTACTTTTTTAGTGGCTTTTTGTTGAATTTTATTACTCAATATGTAACCAAAACTATAGTTAAGTAAGATCGAAACGATAATTAATGGCAAGTTGAGTGGCTTCCACCAGCCATAAAAAAATAAAGAAGCAGCTACCAACCACAAGATCGGGATTTGTTGTCGAACATATTGAGTATTTTGGCTTAAGATTAAAAAAACTACTAAAGTTATTGGTAAAAACAGAAAGACAAATTCAAAAGAATTAAACAGCATATTAAATTGATCGATCTAAGGTAATCGATTGATAAAAGTCAGAGAAAGCTGACAGATTGTTTTTAAGAAACTCAGATGTTTATAAGTTTTGTTTATTGTTTTAATGCGGATGATCTGAAAACTCTGTAATTTTTTGTTCTTAAAACTAAGTGGATTAACTTAGATTTTACAATTATACAGAGAAAAATATCAAATAATTGAGTGCATACCAGTGTTATGTATAAAGTTTCCATGAAGAACTTCAAATTTTGAAGCTATAAAAATAGATTTTTTTTAGTATAACTAGCTTAAAAATTAATTTGAAAGCCGATTGTTAAGATAACTAATGAATTTTCTCCATCCAGCCTTAAGTTATATATTTTTAGATTTTGGGGCTTGACGACAGAGTAAAAATAAAATTACCCACAAACAAACCAATCTTAGAGAATCAGAAATTAAGGTAGCCCAAGCAGCCCCTTTCCAAGAATATAGAGGGATTAACCACAGATTTAACACTACATTAACAATAGCGGCAGTAACTTGTACGATGCTACGAGCTTTTTGATGACCCCCTCCTGTAAGAGTATCTGCGGCTAAATATTGAAAAGCAGCGATCGCTGGTAAAGGAGCTAACCAACGTAAAGTGGCGATCGCATCCCGATATTCTTCGCCTAAAATTAGAGGAATAAAAGGAGCAAGGATATAATAACCGATCACACTTACGACTGCATATCCCATAATTAGGGGCAATAAACCCTGGGCAAATTTTAAGCTGCCTCTAATTCCCGATGCACCATGCTGAAAAAATCTGGTATAAGTAGCTCCAAACAAAGCCATTAGTGGTACGTTGCCTACGTCAATAAAGCGATATGCTGAACCGTAAATCCCTGTAGAAGTTAGACTAGATAAACTCGCCAACATAGTTTTATCTAAATTAGCATTAATATTTTGAGCAGAAGCACTGATAGAAAAATAAATTCCCTGTTTAATATTTGATTTAAGAATAGAGAATACGGGACGAGGATAACCACCAAGTTTATAAACTAAAATCATCGCGATCGCGCTCATAATTACTGAAGCGGTAAAATATAAACCAGCCCAGGTATTAATATTGGGACTCTTAAACAATACTGCTAAACAAAGAGCCGCCAGCAGTTTACCACAGGTAGCCAAAATTCCCATTTGTGCTGTTTTGTTAACCCGATCAATAGCCATTAAAGCTTTATAGCTAATATCTAATAATCCCAAACACAGTAAGTCAGCCAGTAAAATTAGGCCAACGCTGATCCGAGAAATATCACCTACAAAAATTCGGGGTGAAAACAGCAATAAAATTAAAGTAATAGCTAAACTATTACAAACCAATAAAACCAGAGTATTTCCCCAAAAAACCCCAAATTTAGATTTGTCAGTGGAGACGTATTTAACTAAGATGTGTTCCCCCCCCAAAGCAACAAAGGGAAATATAATCGAAGCTAAAGCAGTAATACCAATAAAAGAACCATAATTTTTTGCACCCAAAACACGAGCTACGATAATAAAATATCCTGCTTGCATAACGACATTAAATAATTTGGATACCAACATCCACAAGGTATCCCGCGCCAAATTACTCCGAAATAAATTCCGAATTTTGGCTCTGATTGTTACTAAATTCATTATTTGTTATTGATTTATCTATACCCAGTTCGTATATTTGTTATTCCGGGCGATTACTAAAGAATAAGATATAGCGGTAAAAATAGCCCAGAAACCATTATCCATTGTGTGGATAGTTCCCTCTGACATATTAGATAACAACAAATAACTTAAAAACAATAAAGGCCACAATCCTTCAGGAGTTTTGCTATAGCGCAGCCAAGCTAGAGATTTGATAACAGCACTAAAATAAGCAGCTAGAAATATAGATAAACCCACAAATCCAAGGGCAAGGCACAGATCTAAAAATCCATTATGAGCGTAAGCAACCGTAACTCCCATGGCTAATATAATGTAACTAGATGGGCCATTTAAGTCATTCCAAAAAGCTGACAACCCGTAACCAAACAACGGACGCTCTTGAATTTTATCCCAAACTAGATCCCAAATAAGAGTTCGAGATGACAAAGTACTGTCTTTGCCAAATGCCTGAAATATAGAGTCAGAATCAACGTAGGCGTTAAACCACAGTAAACCTACTAAACCAGCTACTACAACCGCCAAAATAACTGAAACCATAATTTCATATCGCCAGCGAAAAATGCGATAGATTAGGTACAGGAGTAACATAATTGCTGTAGTACCTAAAGCTGTTGTAGAGCGAGCTAAAACCAGCAGCGTAATAGTAGTGCCTAAAAACAACCAATAAATCCAGCTATTTCTTTCATTGCGTAAAGCTTTCAGTAAAAAGATTACTACTCCAGGTACTATTATTGCCCCAAACTGGTTTTTGTGGGTAAATACACCCCTTAATGCTCCTTCGTGGACTCCCCCCATTAGGCCATACTTGGGTAAAGCTATGACAAACAAGATACTTAAAATTACCATTAAGGCATAACTCCAACTTAGAATATCTAATTGTTCTCTGAGGGTAAATCTAGTTGCTAAATAAAGCCCTATAGCGGTAGTACCTAAAGCATAAATACTAAATCTAAAAGTGTCTCCAGGAGCAACTGACCAAAAATAAGAAAAGCAGGCTACACCCATGAGCATCCAGATAAACTTATTCTCGGCAACAATAAAAAAAACTCTTTTCCAACGCAGAAATAATAAAATGAGAACAATAGCATATATTAATAGAGAAAATTTTGCAGCTAAAGAAAAATCAATATCATGAGGGCTTACGCCATCTCCTTCGCTAGCTCCTCCACTGAGAACTAATGGTAAAAGTGCTTGAGATGTATGAAATAAAGCAATAACTGCGAAAACTTTTTCAAATATTCTCAAAAGGTTATTAGTATTAGTCATAATCAAAATTTATTAATAATAGTAATTTTATTTATTATGTTTTTTTAAAGAAGTAATTTGATTATGATTTTTAATAAGATCGATTTCAAATTTCTATTTCTAATTCTTTAAAATTATAAATTTGCTCTGGTCGAGATAATAAATTATTAGTAATTTTACGACGAGCTACAGCTAGCAATTTAGCTAAAAGAGATGCTGCTGCTTGGGGACAAGCTAATGTTTCTTGAATGACATTTATCAGGTTTTTTTGTTTGAGAGACTTAAGAATACGTTCGTAAGCTAATCGCTCTTCAAATATTATCAGATTTTTGGACATAGCCATAAGTAATTGCCGATCGCTTTGAATAGATGTTTCTGTGTTGATAAAATATTGAGTTAATTGAGAAGATTGCTTGAGATATTCTGCGGGAGTTCTAGTAGAAAGAGAAAATTCACGGTTACGGTAAAAATAATAGGCTTGAGGAACAACAATATATCTTGCCTGACGCAATAGACACTTCAAATAAAGGGCAAAATCTTCTCCTACTTTGATATCTTCGTCATAGTTAAGATTATTTTGGTGGAGAAACTGTTTTTTCATTAACGGTTTAGTGTAACCCAAACTCCAAGTTCTGCCAGTATTAACTGGGGCTAGGCGATCGCTTTCGATAAATTTTACCCCATCGATTAATTCTACTGAAGAGAGGGAATGGTTATTTTCTCTAAGGAGAGTACTCCAGGGATAATATTCTCCCTCACGAACTAAATACAAATCATCAGCGACTAAATCAGCATCCTGTTCGTCAGCAGCTATTAATAACTGGGCAATTCTTTCTGGTGCATACCAATCATCAGAATCTAAAAGTGCGATCCATTGACCTCTAGCTACTTGCAAAGCACGGTTGCGCGCCCCACTTACCCCTAAATTATGCTGATTTTCAATGATTTTAAGGCGAGAGTCTTTAAAGCTACGAGCTACTTCGAGTGTACCATCGGTAGAAGCATCATCAACTACGATTACTTCAATGTTATAGTAAGTTTGACCTAAAGCCGAAGCGATCGCGCCATGTAGATATTGTTCGCTGTTATAGGCAGGAATAATTATCGATACTTCTGGACGGATCATATTGCTTAACCTCTCTTACTAAATGCTTGTAATTTAAAATACGTAGAATATTCAAGATGTATGCAACCATGGAACACTCTACTAATAATTGGATCGCTTACAAGACCGAATTTGAAGTTTTAATTAGGGGTTGACCGTCTAAATAACTAGGTAGGGGTGCGCCCATCAGTTCTAAAATAGTAGGTGCGAGATCTACTGCTTCTGCTGGAGGTAAATTAAAATCGGCAGTCAGATCTGCACCTTTAGCCATAAGGAATCCCTGGCTTTTATGACCTCCGGCTCGACAGTGAGTTAGTGGGCCGATACGCCCTAATTGAGGACTATCTACCACGTCAGTAATTGGTTCGTTCCACAAAACTACTAAATCGGAATCTGGTAATTTGGGGTCGTTATCTAAAGGGTTGTGGCGAGTTCTGACTACTTGTTTGACTACAGGGTTGCCATTACGACCATCTCGCAGTTCGTAGAGAATTGCCGTTATTTCCTCGCAGAGAGCATCATATTCAGCAGCATCTACCTTTCCATCTCGCTCTCTACCTTTAAGATTAATACGAATATGTCCGTTAGTAAAAGCAGGTAAAGCAAAGACTTTCATTTGCGACCATAAAGGTGAATACCACATTGAAGGCATCCATGCCATATCGAGTTCTTGCTCAATTGGCTCATCTAATAAGCTATAGGGAGAAAGTAAGCCGTGTTTTTTACCTCGCAGAAATTTTTTATGAGTCCAAGTATGCCAGAGTTTTTTAAGGGGATTGGGTTCATATACCTGACTCCAAATCTCTCCCGCCCAAGAATTTCTAATTGGTTTAGTTACCATCGGTGGGGGAGTCTTGCCTAATTTACCAGCACCAATTGCTACTTTACCTGGGAAGTTAAAGCGATACAACAATTCTGGTAACACCGCCATACTCAGCAAGTCAGTAAAGTTAGCTGCCATACCGTGAACGGAAAAACACAGAACATTAGCATCTTGGGGAGCTTGGGCTAAAATTTCACCGATAGCGCAATCAACCCGTTTATAGGTGGCTAACACAGGGTCTGGTTTGGTGCCGTTGTCAGTCAAACTGGGATAGAGGGGATGATCGGGTTGGCTGTAATTGTATAAATCGTGACCTACAGTATGGGTTTCGCCAAATACCATTAAAAACAAATCCCAAGTATCTTGCTTTAATAGGTCGCGAGCGATGGCTGAATGACCTTCAATACTTTGTTTAAGTGCTTGTTCAATCCAGGGAATGTATTCTTTTTGCCACCACAACCCATTATCGTTATGTAAAACAGGGTTTTTGCCATATTTTTCAATAATAGCGGGGAATAGTTCGGGAGGATTGGAAGCACTGACGGTATAGGGATAATGACCACCCCAACCCAAGATTTGCGCCCCTTGAACGCGATCGCTTAAAACCGTAACTGGTACATCTAAGATGGCAACTTTATAATCATCTCCCAAAGCATAAAACGGAGGATATTCTTGATAGTCATAACCACTTTTAACTACGTCGCAGACAATGCCATAATTTTCTGGGTTGTAGCTAACTGTATCCCAATATCCTAGTTTATCGGCGCGACAACCAGTGGAAAAGGTTGCCCACAGGGGTTCGGTAGTAGAATATTCTGTGGGAATGCCACAATAATTAACAGTATTGTTTAAACGACTGTAAGTTCCTTGTTGAGAAATATTATTCAGGTTGGGCAGATGTCCCTCTGACATCCATTGTTCGATCAATCTCGGTTCAGCAGCATCTAAGCCGATCGCAATGATTGGTTTAGTCATGAGTGTTATCCTAGTTGTTTTCGTCTTTTAGTTTACTTACGAGGGGCATTCTTGCTTCATGCAAATTCAAGCAGTTGCTGTTTTAGAATGACTTCGATCATCTTGGGACTTAGAAGAAAAATAGCTCTTGCTGTATTTACCATGATAAGAATAGCGTTCAAATTCTTGAGATTTTACGCCATTAATTACCATACCTAAAACTTTGTCATTGATGTTGGCACTGACTAAAGTTTCTTGTGCTAGTTCGGCACTATCAATTTCCACTACTCCCGGACGACTGACAAATAAAATACCATCGGCTAGTTTACTGAGAGTCAAGACATCTGCCGTTACGGGTAAGGGAGGCGCATCCACAATAACTAAATCATATTCTTTTCTGGCTTGAGCGACTAATTCTCCCATCTCTGTTGAATCTAACAGAGTTAAAGGATTAGGGGCAACCATACCGGCAGTTAGAACATCCAAATTGTTCATTGGTCGGGAAATTACATCTGCTACTGGGGTTTTATGGGCAATTACGTTTTTAATTCCTACTTTATTGCTAATTTGCCACAGTTCGTGTTGACTAGATTTTCTTAAGTCACCATCAATAATTAAGACTCGACGACCCAATTGAGCTATGGCTGCCCCTAAATTAGCCGCGATAGTTGATTTTCCTTCTCCGGGAACAGAACTAGTAACTAACATTACTTTAGGCTGTCGCTGAGGAGTAACAAATTTTAAATTTGCCTGAATCATGCGGTAAATTTCACTGATAAAAGCATCGGGTTCTCGCTGTACTACAATTCCTCCCTGAGTTTCTTGCAAATTGTCTAAAGGAACTATCCCCAAAACTTTGTAAGCAAATTTATTTTTAAGATCAGGAATAGTTTTTATGGTGCGGTCTTGCATCTCTAAAGCAATCACAGTTAAATTAGATAGCAGTAGTCCTGTAGCTACTCCCAAAACCATCAATGCCAATCTACCAGTGCTACCTTTTTCAGGAACTCTACCTACCTCAATCACTTCGGCGTTACCTGTGGTTTGATTGACCAGTAATGCTAACTCATTTTGGTTTTCCAACAAGGTACTGTAAGTTTTTCGCCCACTTTCAACTTCTCGCAGCAGTTGTTGCTCGGTTTTTTCTAATTTGGGTAGTTCTTTGGCTCGGTTTAAATAAGCTTGTTGGTAGTTGTATAGAGAAGAAAGTTGAGTTTGTAAGCTCAATTCATCTATTTTGAGGCTGATAAATGTCTCTAGAGTGTTTTGTTTAAGTCCGCCACCTTGCAGCAAGCCTTCAGAAACTTTTACACCACTACCGACATATTCCCTAATTAAGTTTTGTAGTTGTGTATTGAGATAATTCTTTTTCTCTTTTAAACTTTCAACCATAGGGTGATTGTCATTAAATCTCTGACGTTCTTGTGCCAGTTGCGATTCTGTAGTATTTAGCTGTTCGAGAATACTTTGAACCGCAGGAGTACTACCCAACTGATTAGCAGCGATCGCTTGAGACAAATCCAAACCTAACTGACTTTGCAATTTATTAGTTTGGGCTTGTTTGCCCTGTAATTGAGCGCCAACATCAGAAATCTGACGGTTAAGATTGCCAATTTGTGCAACTAAATTCTTTTTCTCTTCTGTGAGATCGATAACTTGATTTTGTTCGTAAAATTGTTGTAAGCTGGATTCGACGTTTTTTAAATTGGTTTCTACTTTAGGTATCTGATCGTTAAGAAAACTATCGGCACTCGCTGTTTCTGATTGATTGCTCTTAATTTGTTGCTGGATATAAACATCCATTAAGGTGTTAATTACTTTAGAAGCTCTAACGGGGTCGGGGTCTTTGTATCCCAAAGAGATTACGTCAGTGCCGCCGATAATTTCTATGTTTAATTTTCTTTTTAAGTCTTCGGGTTGTAATGGCTCTCCTTCTTGATTTTTCAGTTTCAGTTGGTCGATAGTTTGTTGTAAAACTGGTTCGGATGTCATCCGCAGTTTTTCTGTATTTAAAGGAGACTGATTGGGTAAGAGAGAATTGAGTCGAGTTGCCCCTTCTCCTAATCCTGCAATACTTTCGATAGGATTGCGCTTAAATAAAATTTTACCTTCTGATTTATAAGTTTTTTGTAACAAAGTGCTGGCAATTGCAGTTGCACCAACAGTCAACAAAAAAACTGCCAAAGCTGGCAGCCAGCGTCTTTTCAGCTTTTGAAGATAACTGTCGATATTAATATCAATTGCTTCTCTGTTATTTAAATAATTTTGATGTGTATATTGAGTATTATCTTGCGGAGGGTTAGTCATAATTTTTTCCTTAGACATAATTTTAAAGAGTTGTTGACTTGACTCTATATAATTTTTTTAGCATTTTCTGTTATAAAGAATTTATAAGCGATAAAACCAATGGTTAGTTTAAAGTTTTCATAAAGTTGCCGTCACTAAATATGAAATTATTAACAAGTAACCATCATGACACTTTATTGCTTTACATCAATCAGATGATTATATACATTTTTAAAAATAGTAATACTTTGAAATTAAGTTTTAATTAGTCAAGAATTAAGATGATAATTACTGAATTTAAAATCAAATTTTAAATTGAATGTAACTCAGGTGCTGAAATAATTTATACTGATCTAATATTTCTACTATATGATATTTATTGTGCCGAGAGCGGGAAACAAGTTACCACCTAGAACCATAGTGTTTTCACATAAATTAATTTTTTTATTAGCAAGCAACTTCTATCTAGAGATTTATATTTAAAAATTATGAAGTAAGTGTAAAGTAATCATTGATTCCTTATCTCTAGTTTACAAAATCTAAAAATTTAAATTGCTCATAATTTAAATTAGTTTTCTACTAAATTTTGCTAGATTCTGTATTAAGGTTGCTCAAGCCGAATACCTTAAAAAACAGAAGAAAAGTGAGGTATGACTGTTAATAAACTGGAACAAATACCAAATTTATCTGTTTTATTTTTGACTACAATTAAATCAAACCCAATTAGTTAGGTCTAACTTAACATTACTTTATCTAAATCTAATTGAAGTTAAGTACTACCGCCATAATTTTTACGCACTTGGTGATTTCCTATGCTCTATGCCCTCCCTCAACTAGGTAAGTAACGCAAGCACAACTACTTACCTATTGAATAACTGTTGATTCTAAATTTTTCAATTATTACTGTTATCTAGTCTTGTAACTTACACAATGTATGAAATTATCTTTAAACCATCCCCTTGATACGATCATTTTGAGTTTCACAATATTATCTCTGGCAACTGGCTCAGGAATGAGTCAATCACTTCCCCAAAATACCAAATCAGATAGTAAAGCCGAAATCGTTAGGGGTCAATCTGGTGGGTCGGTTGATAGTAAAGGATGTGGTTTTATTGCCAATACTCCCAATCATACGATGAAGTTATCCCAACGCATCGATTATATGCGCTTAACTGTAGATACTGCGGGGGGTCAACCCACCTTATTAGTTTTGGGTCCTCATCCGGGAGATAGTTTTTGCGTGCTGGGAGATGAAGTATCGGGATTGAAACCTGAAATATCTGGAGTTTGGGAAGCAGGTCAATATCAGATTTATATCGGCGATCGCATCGGTCAAAATTATCAATTTACTTTAAATATTTCTACAGAAAACTAAGTTAGCTGTTTTTAGTCTTCAATTTGCCTCGCCGATACTTCCACAGCATCGACATCAATCGTACCTGGAGGAGTCAGGCGTGTAAAGCGATCGCCGGTTACCTGTAATGCTTCGCCACAACTAGGACAACGAAATTCTGTATTTTTAAACCCCGTAAATTCATAGTTACAGACCGGACAACTATCTTGAACTAATTTGCGTTTTAACCACCATTGAAACCCCCAAAAGGCTATAACTGGGGCGATAAATAACAAAGCCAACAGAATTAAAAATCCATTAACAACCCAGCCCAAACCGACACTGGTTAACAACAGAGTTATCAGAATTATACTCATCCAGCAACCCAGACCAGAATTTGGTAATTGAATTAGGCGATCAAAACGATTGTTCACAGTTGTCCAGTACTCGCAACTTTTAAGTTTTCACACTACATTATCTATCTAATTTTAGTTTAACGCGATACGGGTTGTTCAAAGCTATCGGCTAATAGCTTATTGTTCTTTATAATTGGGTTTACGAGCCACCCAATATTTACTGACAAAATGATTTTCGATTTTAACATCTACAAATCCAGCTTTTTCTAGACGCTCTTGTAAATTATCGGTTGTATAGTGCCTGTAGTAAGGTTCGTGAAATATAGCGGGAAAATTATTCATCATAAGTTGAAAATCTGGAGAGTCTATGGCTTGTATAGAGTCGCAAATGACAAAAGTTCCCCCCGGTTGCAAGAGGCGAAAAACTTCTTCAATTACTGGCTGACGGGCTGCTGCTGGCAATTCGTGGAATAAAAATACCGAACTGATTCCATGAAAATAATTATCTAGATATGGTAAATTTTCGGCATTAGCTTGGAGTAATTGGGGTAATTCTCCAGGAATTTCCGATAAAAGTTGGTTGGCTTTTCTTAAATAAGCAGGAGATAAATCCGTACCAAATAGTGATACCTTAGGTAAACCTCCCCGAATCATTCTCAGGGTACGACCCGTACCGCAAGCTACATCGAGAATTTTAAGCTGTGATGGAGGAACGGTAAAGTTACTTAGACCTTGTTTAAGAGGTGCGAGAATTCTACGGCGCATGGCATCAGCTGCACCATTAAACAAAATTTCTACTTGCAAGTCATAGAGATTGGCTGAAAGATCGCCGAGATAACCATCAGTTTGATAGTGAAAATTTTGTAAGTAATATTCTGGATATCCCTGACGATCAATGGTTGGGTTAAATTGTTGGTATTGCTTGCTTTGCAATCGCTCCCAAATTTTGGGCATATCGAGCCAAATTTCCGGATAATAGCGGAAAAAATCCGACCAAGGGTTATCAAACAATAAATTAATTGGATAAACTCCTTGTTGAGCCTCTTGCCAATCTACTTCTTCAAGTTGTTTGAGTCTTTGTTGGAGTTTTTCTAAAGTTTCGCGAGAGAGGGGCTGACTTTTAGTTCCTTGTTCTGGAACAAAAGTATTAGTAAGGCGATCGCTGATTTGTTTGTGTAGAAAACCAAATATTTTTTTGCTTTCCTGAAAACCTTGATAAGCTAACTTAGTTAGGGAATCGGGAATAAATTGTTCGATGCTAGAATTCGATTGCATAAACTTCGATAAAAATGATCGCAGTAGAGGTTTGTAAAGTTTTATTGTTTTTTGTAAATATACACGATTAGTATAATCAACATCTAAGAGAAAAACTGTGAAATAGTAAATTTGCATCAGACACCAATTAACCCTTAGTGTAGTAACCTCAAGTATTAAAAAATAGATAAAATAAGGCAATAAACTTGAGAGTCTGATCACAAACAACTAAAAATTGCGATCGCAAATGATACTATGAATATTGATTTAAGGAAATGAACCTGGCACCGATTTGGGGTTCTCTAGTCATATCTTTCGCCTGTCCCTTACTGGGAGGATTACCCCTAATAGACTGGATGACTTACGCCGTTACTGGTCGTCAACTGACCAAGTTGGGAACTGGTAACGTGTCAGTATCGGCAGCATTTTATCATGGTGGTAAATTAGCGGGTATTTTAGCGGTACTGTCGGAAGCGGGAAAAGGAATTTTGGCGGTATTGTTAGCCAGAGCTTTTTTTCCTACGGGTTCGGTTTGGGAAATAATTGCCATCATTGCTCTAGTTTTTGGGCGTTATTGGCTGGGAAAAGGAGCGGGAACAACTAACGCCGTGTGGGGGATAGTAACCCACGATGCCATCGCCGCAGGCTTGGTATTTTTAATTAGTGGGGTCGGCTTTACTATCATTCGCAACCGTCAGCTAGGAAAACTAGGAGCATTAGTATTATTGGTAATTATTATCGGCTTGCGCCATCCTTCACAACCAGAATACGGTATTGCAGCGATCGCATTAGGAAGTTTACTGTGGTGGATCTATCGTCAGATACCAGACGATTTAGACTTATCAGGAACTACAGGCTCTACAGATATTCAGGGGATGTTTCGCTTTTTTCAAGGAGATAGAACCATAATTAGCTTAGAAAACAAATTAGTTCCCCAAAAAGTCGGGCAAAAAGCTGCAAATCTCTCTTTACTCAAAAGAATGGGCTATCCCGTTCCCGATGGATGGGTAGTGAAAGCAGGAGAAGATTCTAAACCCCTGCTAGAGATGCTTCAGCCGTCAGAAGAACATCCTTTAGTAGTACGTTCTTCGGCGGTGGGTGAAGATTCTTTGGCCGCTTCGGCAGCAGGACAGTATCTTAGTGTATTAAATATTACCAACACCCCTGCTTTGCAGATTGCTATTTCCGACTGTCAGGCTTCCTATTTAGCAAATACGGCCATCTTCTATCGTCAGGAACGACAATCTGAAGTTGGATCGATGTCTGTATTAATCCAAAAACAAATTAATGGTATATTTAGCGGAGTTGCTTTCAGTCGCGATCCCGTAGATCGTCTCAATGATGCCGTAGCGATTGAAGCCTTGCCGGGAAACGCCAGCCAAGTAGTATCGGGAAAATTCAATCCTCAAAGATATCGTGTATCCATACCTTCAGCATCATCATTAACCGAAAAAATTACTATTGTTCGAGAAACCCATCAGGAATATTCTAGAGAGATTCCCCAAGATGTCTTAGAATCAGTAGCTTTGCTGGCAAGGGAAATGGAAGAGCTTTTTGACGGTATTCCCCAAGATCTAGAGTGGACTTATGATGGTGAAAAAGTGTGGATCTTACAAGCACGTCCTATTACTACTCTCCAACCAATTTGGACGCGCCGCATTGCGGCAGAGGTAATTCCTGGTAAAATTCGTCCTTTAACCTGGTCGATCAATCAACCCCTGACTTGTGGAGTTTGGGGGCAATTATTTACTTTAGTGTTAGGCAAAAAAGCCAGAGATTTAGACTTCGAGAAAACCGCAACCTTACATTTTTCTAGTGCCTATTTTAATGCCACTCTGTTAGGGCAGATCTTCCGACGTATGGGATTACCGCCAGAAAGTCTAGAATTTCTTACTAGAGGGGAAAAATTTACCAAACCCCCTTTAAGTTCTACAATTAAAAATCTTCCCGGCTTGTGGCGGTTAATCAAACGAGAATGGAATTTAGAACAGGACTTTGATCGCGATGACAGTAAATTGTTTGCGCCGAGTTTATCTGTTTTAGAAGCAACCCCAGCCCAACAGTTATCTTCTAGGGAAATTCTTACGAGAATTCATACCATTTTAGAATTATTAAACAAGGCAACCTACTACAATATTCTCGCCCCCTTAAGCTTTTCGCTGAGGCAGTCAATTTTAAGAGTTGCAGAAACAGAATTAAGCCACGCTCAAATACCAGAAATACAAGCAGTTAAAGCTTTGGCTAAGGTGGCATCAGAAACCCGCAAACTGTTAGCCGCCGAACAAATTACCCTAGATTCTTCTGCTTCTTTATTCGCTCACATTGCCGAAAATCCCGAAGGAGGGAGCATCATGGAACAGTTCGATGCTTGGTTGAATACTTATGGTTATTTAAGTGAAGTGGCCACAGATATTGCTGTTCCCCGTTGGCAGGATAATCAGGCTATTCCCAGGGATATGTTTGCTAGGTTCTTTTTCAATATCGAGCAACGCAGCAATCCTCGATTAGCACCAACAGATCAGTCTAATTCTTGGCAGACTAAAATAGTTCAAAGTCGCTTAAACCTTAAAGGTCAAGTAGCAAAAGTATACAATAAGCTATTAGCTCATTTACGCTGGAGTTTTTTAGCTTTAGAAGCACAATGGTTAAGTGAGGGAATTCTCAACAACCCTGGAGATATATTTTTTCTTAGTTTTGCCGAAATTAACGATATAGAATTAGAAGGAGAGGCGACAGCGATCGCTTCTTGGCCCCAGTTAATCCTTCAACGTCAAAATCAATGGCAACAGGATCGAGAGTTAACTCGTCTTCCCTATGTAGTGTATGGCAATCCTGAATCCCACAACCTGCTACCTGTTACTGTCCCACATCAAGGCAAATTATCGGGAATTGGTACGAGTCCTGGACAAATAGAAGGCTTAATTAAAATTGTGTCTGATTTGCATCAAATCGAGCAAATAGATCGCCAAACAATTATCGTCGTACCCTATACTGATGCTGGTTGGTCGCCCATTTTAGCCCGTGCGGGAGGTTTAATTTCAGAAGTAGGTGGTCGTCTATCTCATGGAGCGATCGT
>JBHJNX010000109.1:0-20703 GCA_050330335.1 Pleurocapsa sp.
AATTTTAGCTGGCTTAAATCAGCTTTAGAATATATTCAAATTTATAAAACAATAACGGGACAATCTACAGACCTAACAGTAGAAGAAAAAGAAAAATTAGTGGCATTAACTTAGAATTAGCTGGGGCATGATCCACAATTTAAATTAAAGCTGAAAGTTATCTCCAAGATAGTATTGTTTGACTAAAGGATTGTTATATAGTTCTTCTGTCGTGCCAGAAGCTAAAATTTGTCCGTCCCGCATGATATAGGAACGATTGGTAATGGCTAGAGTTTCTCTGACATTATGATCTGTAATTAATATTCCCATATCGCGATCGCGCAAATTGGCAATAATTTCTTGCATTTCAGCTACCGCAATGGGATCTACTCCAGCAAAAGGTTCGTCCAACAGTAAATATTGAGGGCCAGCCAAACCTACGGCTAAAGCTCTGGCAAGTTCGGTACGCCTTCTTTCTCCTCCCGATATTAAAGCTCCCATAGTATTAGCAACTTTATCCAATCGAAATTCAGCTAATAATTGTGCTAAACGTATGGGAATCGCAGGTTGGGGGACTTTAGTTTGTTGTAAAACTAATAAAATATTTTCTTTTACGCTTAAATGACGAAAAATACTCGCTTGTTGAGTTAGATAACCCATGCCCAAATGCGATCGCTGATGTAGGGGTAAAGCAGTAATTTCTTGCTCGTTTAGTTTGACTTTACCTTCATTAGGTCTGACCAATCCCGTAGCAATATAAAAAGTAGTAGTTTTTCCCGCACCATTGGGCCCAAGCAAACCGACAATTTCTCCAGGTAAAACTCTCAAATTAACTCGGTTGACTACGGTTCTTTTACCGTATGACTTATGAATGTTTTCTAAAGTTAAACTCACGGGAGATAATATAATTAATTTTGTTGATTTTGCTGTATGGGTTCGGTTACAAGATAAGTCGATTCTACCTGGCGATCGCTTTTAGGTGTAGCAATAAAACGACCCTCATCGATTAAATAAGTCATAGTTTCGGCTCGCATACTATTTCCTTGCTGTAAGATATAAACATTACCCGTCAGTACCAGACGACGTTCGCGAGTGAAATACTGAGCTTGAGCCGCTGTAGCTTGAATTTGTCTGGCGGGATAGTTGATTTTGACATTCCCCTTGGCAGTAATCACACCAGTTTCTGAGTTAGATTCTTGAATATCGGAACGCAAAGTAATCGCTTCTTTTTCAGAGGGGGTTTGAGCAGTCAGGGAATAAGTAGGGCATAAAACTAACGCACTAATTAAAGCGATCGCCATGGAGTTAAATAATTGTTGACGGTACGCCATAAAATTTAAAGGCATAAATTTGGAAGAACTCAGAAAGAGAGAAGTCATAATTTCAGACTGTCCGACCTGCGAGAAAGTTGCCAGTATTTTTAAGCTTGATTCTTTCTGAGGACATAAGGCAGAGAACTACCATAAGTAAAATTATAATTTTCAGAATCTGCCATTTCCAGATTGCCAGAGGTAGGTTCTGGTACTTCTAATGGTTTATTTTGTAGCTGTTGCCAAAATTCTGCTACTCCTTCTGGTTCGATTCGTTGTAAAGCTTGAAGCAAGTTATTACTCTGCTGTAATAAAGACTCTACATCGATACCATGGTAGATAGGTCGATAGTCACACAATCGCTTAACAGCTTCTCCCAACAACATCACTGCGCCGCGCCAATTATAATTGCTCAAATGATAACAACCAACAGCTACTTGTAACACTCCTTGATAAAATCTTTTATCCAACTCTGGAGCTTCGAGCCAAATAGCTTCTAGAGTATCGTGACAGGCATAAAACTCCCGTTGATTGAACTCTTCTACACCCTGCCAAAATTCTGGTGGAGTTGTCACGACTGCTCCTATGATTGCATACTTTCACGGACTTCTTCAATTAGTTCCAAACTAATTTCTTGTTGCTCACCAGCAAATTCATTATCTGGGGTTAAAAATAGCATACAGTGACATTCTTTGCGTTCGCGCATGGGAACACAAGGGCAATTCCAAAAAGTATTTTTAACTTCAGCTTCTTTATCTTCGTAATGACGACAGGGACATAAGGGCGCGCCTAATTCATCTTTGTGTCTAGCTAACCCCTCTACTACTACAGCAGTTACCGATAGATCGCTACAAAAGTATGTACCTGTACGCTTGGCATATTGTTCGGCAAAATGCTTCATCGACTCCAAACTTTTATCTTTATGGCTTTGTTCGGAATTGGTGGGTTTGGTAGTAGTCATAATTTAAAGGTTTCTGTTGAATCAATATTTTTGGCTAATTAGTACTTATTGTAGGTCAAGTTGGTACAGGTCAACTGGAAGGAAAAAAAATGAGGAGCGTTACTATACATATATATTTCTGTCGAATATGTAAAAAATTGGTTATAAAGGATTTAGTTAAGTTCTATAGTTAAGCTATTGTTGTGGATTTAGCCAACAGTCGCACAGCATATATATCTGATAAGCGATCGCGATTTTTTTTTGAGTATTTTAAAAGTTGCGACTCATTCGATTATTTTTGCTCATAGATAAAACCTACAGAGAATTTGTAAAAAATATTAATAATTCATGATCAACTCATCTAATAACACTGGCAACAATCTAGCTCAGAGCAAGGATCTCCAACAGCAAAAGAGTCCCATCAAAGTGTTGATCGTTGACGATCAAAAAATGATTAGAGAGGGCTTAAAAGCCTTAATTAAACTAGAAACAGATATAGAAATAGTTGGGGTAGCAGAAAACGGACAGGAGGCGATCGCCTCTGTAGAAGCCTTAAGTCCCAATGTTGTCTTGATGGACATGGAAATGCCTGGCATGAATGGCATGGATGCCACTAAAGAAATTTGTCAGCGATTTCAGGGAGTAAAGGTTTTAGTTTTAAGTACCTTTGACCATCAAGAGTATGTCGCTCGTTCTCTGAGTTTTGGAGCAATGGGTTATTTACTCAAAGGCACTCCAGCCAAAGAATTAACCGATGCCATTAGGTCGGTACATCGCGGTTATGCTCAAATTGGACCTGGAGTTTATCAGAATTTCTCCTTATCCCAAAATCAAACATTAGAGTCAGAAAAACTACCTGCTATGTCTCCCTTGGCTAGCCGCACCCAAGAACGTGCTGGCGAACTTAAGAGTTATCCCCAAGGTCAGTTAGTCCCTACTGATAAAAACAAATCTGCTTCGGCTATAGTCAATCGCGATCGCTCTGGAGGAATGCCGCGCAAATTTGAGCAAACGGTAATTTTACGTCAATCTCCTAAGTGGTCGCGAGCTACAATTTATGGTGTGGTAGGAGTGACTGCTTTTGCCATTATCTGGTCTTTTGTTGCCAAAATCGAACAGGTAGTTCCCGCTCAAGGTCAAATTCAACCTTTAGGTAAACTACAAGAAATTCAAGTTCCTACCAATGGAGTAGTAGAAAAAGTTGCTGTAGAAGAAGGACAAAGAGTAGAAAAAGGAGATTTATTATTAGTTTTAGATTCAACTACCTCCGAAGCTCAACTAAAATCTCTTCAGCAAGTTAATAACTCTCTGACTCAAGAAAACAAATTTTATCGTGCCTTGATGAATGAGGAAATTGATGGCAATCAGATTGAAGCTACCATTGCTAAATTAGATATTCCCAGAGAAATTACTTACTTAACTCGCAACCGAACCGAACTCAAAGCCGAAACCGAAATGTTCCGCGCTCAGTTAGGAGAAACAACAGCTACTCTCGCTCCCGAACAACAAGCAAGACTCCAAGCTTCTCAAGCTGAACTTCGCTCTCGCGTTACCGCCGCCAGATTAGAAGTAGAACAATTAGAAAAACAACTCAATCAAAATCAGCTACAGTTAGCCGATAATCGCGAACAATTAACTACTGCCAAACTAGTTCTGGCAGAAATTAAGCAGCGCAATCAAGAATCGATGGTGCAATTAGAAGAAAGTCTCAAAATCGAGCGAGAAACTCTGGCCTCTATTGAACCTTTAGTGGCTGAAGGTGCATTATCTAAACTACAGGCAGATAGACAAAGACAACAAGTAAGCGATCGCATTAGTACGTTAGTTGATCGAAGATCGTCAGGCACGATTGAATATGACCGACAACAGCAAGAAATTAAGACTCTGCAAGCCGAAATTCAACGTCTCTTAGAAGAAGAACAAAGACTGCGTTTGAATATTGCTCAGGCCCAAGAGGAATTTACTAATACTACTACTTTTTCGGAAAAAGATTTACTGGACAAAATTGCCGAAAATCGCAAGCGCATTGCCGAAATTGACACCCAACTCAATCGCACTATTGTCAATAATGACAAACAAATTGCCGAAACCACCAGTCAAATGAGTAACGCCCAACAAACTTTAAAATATCAAACTATTGTTGCTCCGGTTTCTGGAGCAATCTTCGATTTGCGAGCCTATCCCGGTTACGTACCTCCCTCCGGTCAAGCGGCACAGCCTGTATTACAAATTGTTCCTGAAGATGAACTAGTTGCCGAAGTATTTATTACCCCAGAAAATATCGGTTTCGTACAAAAAGGAATGAAGACAGATGTTCGGATTAGTGCTTTTCCATACAGTGAATTTGGCGATGTCAAAGGGGAAGTGGTTTCTATCAGTAAGAGTGCTTTAGCACCAGAACCCCCCTATGATTTCTTCCGCTATGTTGCTAAAATTAACCTAGACCAGCCCTATATTACAATTAGGGGCGAAAAAACTCCTCTCCAGTCGGGAATGTCCGTTCAAGCCAATATCAAAGTTAGAGAAAATCGCACTGTCTTTAGTTTATTTGGCGAAAAATTCTTTACAGGCTTAGATAAGTTTAAAGAAGTAAGATAAATATTATAGTAATGAGTAATAAGTTAGGAGTAATGAGTAATCTAATCAATATTCTTTAGATGGGATTGCTATACTTGTTACTCACTTTTGCCTAATTACTGATTACTAATTACTGATGACTGAAAAACAGGAAGCTCATTTCAATCAAGCCCGTGCTAGTTTGCAACAGGCTATTTCTTGGTATTCTAATTTTCGTCGTCATGGCAAGTTGACTCCCAGCGATCGCTTGCAAGCTTCTGTCAGACAAGATCTACAATCTCTTAAGGGGGCATTAGATAAACTCGACCGTAAGACAATTAGAATTAGTACTTTTGGCTTAGTCAGTTGCGGTAAATCATCTTTAATTAATGCTCTGCTAGAAGAACAAGTAGTGGCTACAGGCCCTTTACATGGGGTTACTCAATCTCTTACGGTGTTACGTTGGAATCCCCTTAATGATGCTGGCATTAGTGTTGAGTTAATCGATACTCCCGGATTAGATGAAATTGCTGGGGAAGCCAGGGCAAAAATGGCACGGGATATTGCCAAGAAGTCGGATTTGATTTTATTTGTAGTGGCAGGAGATATTACCCGCACTGAATATCAAGCTCTGTGTGAACTGAGAACTACCCAAAAGCCATTAATTTTAGTATTTAATAAAATCGACCTCTATCCCGACAAAGACCGACAGACCATTTATTATCAACTCCAACAATTAAATGCCGCTCATAGCGGTGGGGATATCGAAGCATTAATTTCTACCAAGGAGATAGTTATGGTGGCAGCGCAACCCCAACCTATTAGAGTTAGAGTAGAATCTGCTGATGGAACAGTTAGCAGTAGTTGGGAAACTCCTGAACCTCAAATTGACGAACTTAAAACTGTAATTTACCAGATTTTGCAACAGGAAGGACAGTCTCTACTAGCTTTAAATGCCTTAGTTCAAGCTAGGGATGCCGAAAAAAATATCGCGCAAAAAACTCTGGAATTGCGTCAGGAAGAAGCCCAAGCAATTATCTGGAAGTATACCCGCTATAAAGCTGTTGCCGTAGCAGTTAATCCCATTGTCTTATTGGATTTAGCAGGAGGATTGGTGGCAGATTTAGCTTTAATCAGAGCTTTATCGAAGTTATACGGACTTCCTATTACTAATTATGATGCTATCAATTTGTTACGCCGTATTATTGCTAGTTCTGGTGGTTTGTTGTTAAGCGAAATTGTCAGTAATTTAATTTTAGGGGTAGGAAAAAGTGGTGCAATTATTCAAACTGTGTTTGAAAGTCCCGGTAGCTTTACTGTTTATTCTAGTACAGCGATCGCCCAAGGAGTAGTTGCAGGTTATAGTGCTTTTATTATCGGTAGAGTAGCTCAGGTATATTTAGAACAGGGCTGCACTTGGGGAGACCTCGGCCCTTCAACACTGATCAATAAAATTCTATCTCAGGTAGAACCCAATACTATTACCTATCGTTTGCGACAAGAATTATTTCAACAGTAATCATTGAATGATAAATGTTAAATGTTAAATGAAATGACTCAATTTACTGTAACTGTTCCTGCCACTACTGCTAATTTAGGTGTTGGTTTCGATTGTATCGGGGCAGCTTTAAGTTTATATAATCAGTTTCAATTTACTTTAAATACAGAGGCTGAGTTAACTATTACTGTTGAAGGCATGGAAGCAGATAAGGTTAGTACCGATGCCAGTAATTTAATCTATCAGTCTTTTCTGAAACTGTATCAACATCTTCACCAGACACCTCCTGCAATTAATCTTCATATTAAGCTAGGAGTACCCTTATCTAGAGGTTTAGGTAGTTCGGCAACGGCTATTGTTGGGGGTTTAATTGGGGCAAATCAATCAGCTCAAAATCCCCTGAGTCAAGAGGAAATCAGGGAACTGGCGATCGCTATTGAGGGACATCCCGATAATGTTGTTCCTGCTTTATTGGGCAACTGTCAACTATCAGTTGGTGAACCCGGTAATTGGCACATTAGTTCTATTCCCTGGCATCAGGAAATAATTCCCGTAGTTGCTATTCCCAATTTTGAATTGTCTACAGAAGCAGCGCGAGCGGTATTACCTTCAGAATATAGCCGCAGTGATGCAATTTTTAATATCTCTCGTATGGGATTATTATTAAGAGCCTTGGCAACTAATAATGGTAAATGGCTGACAGTAGCTTTAGAAGATAAAATACATCAACCATACCGTCAACAACTAATTCCAGGTTACGATGCAGTTAAAGCGGCTGCCATCGCATCTGGTGCTTATGGAATGGTGATTAGTGGTGCAGGCCCTACTTTACTAGCTTTGTGCGATCGCCAACAAATAACTAATGTAGTAACAGCCATCTCAGAAGCTTGGGCAGAAATTGGCATAGTAGCAGATGTGCGATCGCTTGATTTGGATGTGTCGGGGGCAAAAATCGAACAGTAAATAATTACTGTTAAAAAAACCACCCATAGGAATGCAATCCCTTACCCAAAAGATTGACTCCTAAATAACAAACCCAAACTACGACAAAACCTACAGCCGCTAGAATAGCTGGTTTTCTACCCTGCCAGCCGCGAGTGATTCTAGCATGGAGATAAGCAGCAAAAACCAACCAAGTGATGAAAGCCCAAGTTTCTTTGGGATCCCAACTCCAATACGAACCCCAGGCTTCATTTGCCCAAACTCCTCCAGCAATAATGCCAATAGTAAGTAAGGGGAATCCTAAACCAATAACACGGTAGCTAATATTATCTAGAGTATCGGCAAGACTGAGACGCTCAGGAGATAAATTAATAGTTGTGGTTTGGGGAATTTCTAGCACTGCTGTATTGCCAAGAGTTTTGTTAATTGCAAGGGGCGTATTAACTGTAGAATTAGTCAGAGATTTTTGCTTTAAGCGATCGCGAAAACTACCAGTTCCGACAGAACTACCTTTTAATTCTACTTTTTGACCGCGAGTCACTACTAAAAAGGCAATAGCGATCGCCGAACCCACCATCAAAGTGGCATAACTCAACATCATGACACTGACGTGCATCATCAACCAATTGGATTTTAATGCCGGTACGAGAGGTGCAGAAGTTTGCATTTCCGCAGGTAAAGATAGGGCTGCAAAAGCTGTTACCCCCATGGCTACGGGGCTAGTGACAACTCCTACTAAGGGACTGCGACTCATTCTTTCAGCAATTAGATGTATGGTGGTAATGCCCCAAGCTAAAAAGAACAAAGATTCATAAAGATTACTGAGAGGAAAATAACCTGCTTCTAACCAACGAGAACCTAATAAAGTTGCCATACACAGATTGGCGATCGCCATACCGCTAGTTCCCAAAGTTGCTAAATAGGGAATTGCAGGAAAAGCCGCTCCAACCCAATAAATTAACATGGTGAGCAAGAGAATAGCAAAGGAGGTATTATCTAGTAAATTTTCTAATGTAATTAAATTCATATTTTGTCTGTTTTTCTAGCCGATCCACAGCGATGAACAAATTGAGATTAAAAAGGTAACAAGGTAACAGTGGATACTATTTACTTTACCAATGACCGATGACTAATAACCAATGACTGTTTAAAAGAAATTGTAATCTAGAGAAAAATAAATCCCATCTTCCTGTAGGGACGAGCTATCTGTATCCACACTAGTTAAAGGAATTCCCCAATCTAAACGAGCATTAAAGTTTGCTCCTGCGGCAAAATTCAAACCCACTCCCAGAGATGGTAAAGTGGAGGTTTCAATTTCGAGATCATCGCTATTCCAAACCGTTCCTAAATCGAAAAAAGGAGCTAGTTCTAGCAACCCGTCAATTTTGTTGAATCTCAATAGAGGTATTCTCAATTCTGCACTGGTAAAGATGCCATTATCTCCCAGAACTAAATCTTGTCGATAACCCCGCACGCTGTTAAAACCACCGACGCGAAACTGTTCTAGGGGAACTAATCCCGAACCTGCTAATTGAATATCTCCTTTAAGCAATAACAAAAAATCGTCTTTCAGGCGGCGTACCCATTGAGTTTGTCCCCGCCAGGCAAAAAAAGTACTGTCAGGAGCATCATCGTTACTGGTGGCATTAAATAAATCTACACCAAGGCTAAACTGGGAACGCAGGGCCAATACTTTGCGATCATCTCGGTTGACTAATTCTTGAAAAAATCGAATGGCACTAATTTTAGTTTCGCCATTTTCGTCTGCACCGCGAGATAGAGCAAAAGGAGTATTTAACAGAGAGGTTTCACTTTCTTGGCGGGAAAAACTCAGTCCTAGAGCAAATTCTCGTTCTGGTTCGAGAATGATTGGCTGACGCAAATTTAATTGATAATAACGAGACTCCGATTGAATATCGAGGGGATTAAACGGCTCTTCAATCACATCATTAGAATTAGTACCAAAAGCTAGCTTAATATTGCCATCTTTGGCATTTATCGGAAAGCCATAGGCAAAATCAAAACTATCACTACCGTCAGTATTGGTGTAGCTAAAGTCAAATTTATCCCCAAAACCGAATAAATTACCGTGATTTAAACCGAGAGTTCTCTGGAATGAACCCACACTAGGCGATCGCCCGTTATTTAAACTGCTGGTAATTTTAAAGGCATCTGCTTCTTCTACTTGAATATCTAGTAAACTAGTACCAGGTCGAATTCCTGCCGACAGTTCGGCTGAAACATTAGCGATTAAAGGATCGAGGCGTAAAAGTTGTAAAGCTTGTAATAGGGAGTCAACATTAACAGGTTTTCCCGCAGCTTTATTGATGCGCGCTTTGATATAGTTAGGGTTTAAATGTTTAGTTCCAGTAACATTGATATCCTCTAATTCTCCTTCCAAGACAGCAATAGTTACTATACCGTTATTTAATTCTTGAGGGGGTATGTATGCCCCAGAGTTAAGATAGCCGCGATCAGTATAGAGTTTAGTAATAACGCTGCGTGCTTGAAATAATTCTGGTAGAGTAATAGGACGGTTTTGATATGGTTGTACGGCTTGTTTTAATTCTTGTTGACTAAAAATACTGCTACCGTTCACCTCAAAATTTTTAACTACAATTTGTTGGGGAATATTGGTTTGGGTAGCTTCAGGGGTTTGAAATTTGGCATCCTGGTTAATTTTTAGTTCTCGTTCGTCTTCAGTATCAAAAGATAGTAAATTCGGAGATTCAAAATCTAGCGTGTTGGGAGTATCGGCCCGAACCAACGTTATTTTGGTAGAGAACAAACCTAAAAAGGTGTAGACAACTAACCAAATCAGCCAAATTTGAAGCATTGCTTTACCTCATATCAATGATTCCATCACTCATACTTCCGTTCGCCCTTACAGTCATTAGTATGTATTGTTATATGCTATACATCGGGTTTGCAGCTTTAGGTAAAATATACTATTGCTTTTTGCCCATTAAAACTAAAGTCTAGAGCTTAATTATGCTCGCTTTTTTCAATTTTGCCTAGTAATTTATAGTGCTATGTACTAGGGAATAGAGAATAGGGCTAGAGAACGGAACAGTAGATAAGTAGCAAGTAGCAAGTAATAACTAAAAGCTGATAACTTTTGACTTTTAACTTTAAAATTCCACAATTACAGGTGCATGATCGCTGGGTTTTTCTAATTTTCTTGGTTTGATATCAATCCAACATTGAGTAGCTTGTTCGTATAGTTTGGCTGTTAAATAATGATGGTCGATGCGCCAGCCTCGATTGCGAATAAAACCAGCAGCACGATAATCCCACCAGCTATAATGCCCCCCATCTGTAGTGAACTTACGAAAAGCATCTTTAAAACCCAATTGTAATATTTCTCTTAAGGCTTCTCGTTCGGCGGGAGAAGACATAATATGTGTTTCTCTGGCTGTAGAAGTATAGATATCTATTGCTTCTGGTGCAATATTAAAATCACCGCAAACACAAACTTCCGTCTCTTGCTGGATCAATATATTGAGATATTCCCGTAATACCTTAAACCAGTTTAATTTATAGTCATATTTTTCAGTACCGATCGCTGAACCATTAGGAACGTAAAGATTGACAATCCTAATATCGTCAATAATTCCACTAATTACTCGTTTTTGTAGGTCGAATTCTCCAGCTACCTCGCCGACAATGGGTGCAAAACCAATAGTAAGATCTTTTAAAGGTTTGAGGCTGAAGATAGCTACACCATTATAAGATTTTTGTCCCGATATATAGATGTTATAACCTAATTCCTCAAACAGCGATCGCGGGAATTGCTCATCTTGTACTTTTGTTTCTTGCAAACATAAAACATCCACGGGATTTTGACTCAACCAGTCAAGCACAATTTGTTGACGGGTACGTATCGAGTTAACATTCCAAGTTGCTATTTTCAATTATCTTGTTAAATAATCTGTTACTAGTTTTTCAGTTGTTCAATAATCAATGATAAATGTTTTTGTCTACGGTACTTTAAAACCTGGAGAGTCTAACTACGGTTCTTATTGTGAAGGATTAGTGCGATCGCAAACTTTGGCTTATACTCAAGGAAATTTATATAATTTATCTCTTGGTTATCCCGGTTTAACTGAGGGAGACAATCAAGTTAAAGGTGTGTTACTTACTTTCTCTAACTCTGATATTTTGTTAAGTTTGGATCAATTAGAAGATTACCTAGAAGATCGACCCTTAGAATGTAATGAATACTATCGTACCTTAGTTCCCGTATATAGTCTGCAAGACGAATTCTTGGGCAAAGCCTGGTGCTATTTGATGACTATCGACAAAGTCAGACAATATCATGGTAAAGCGATCGCCCTTGGTTGGTGGACTAGTCAGTAATCAGTTGCTACTTGCTACTTGTTCAACATCCGCATGGCTTCATTGGGTCTTAATCTTTGAATACTTTGAAAATATTCTATTTTTTGTAAGTGACTTCTAGCTTCAGAAAAATCACTGAGGCGAATTAAAACCATATCTTGATAGACAGCTTCTTGCAATTCAACAATTTCTAAAATAATTTCCTGTAATTGCCCCCGTTGAATATCATTCTGAAGATATCTTAAAAAAGACTGGCGTTTCCACTGACGCACTGTTACCAAACACCATTGTCCAGAAATAGTAGATACTTGATCGCTAGTCATATTTGTATTTCGATTGGATAAATTTTATTTAAATAAATAATTATTTTAAGGTCATTCAGAGGTTGTCTAAAAAGTCCCATTGGTTAGGTTTAAACACCCTAAATTCCTCCAAACTGGGAGGGTAAACTGTGATATAAAATAACTTTTCAGATATCTTTGCATTCAATTAGTAAAAAACTATCTTCTACAATTATAATTGTAATTAGTGAATATAATTGAAATAACTCGCTCCATCTAAAGTTGAAAACGATAACCGTAGCCGATTCGTAGTTTTGAAAACTGAAACTTAAAATGTCGTTACTTTAGAACCAGCAAAACTTTTTTATTTTTGCTTCCTGTTAAATAGTGTCACAATATACTTAAGTAAACTTTGACTATAATAGATAACTTAAATTTAATCGAACTCTCTGTGAATCTAATCGCTTCTACCTCCAAGCTAAATCTCCAAGAATTATTTCCTTTCAAACTAGATAATTTTCAACATCAGGCGATCGCGGCATTGGCAGCGGGAAAATCTGTGGTAGTATGCGCTCCTACGGGGTCGGGAAAAACTTTAGTGGGAGAATATGCTATTTATCGGGCATTGAGTAAGGGCAAGCGCGTTTTTTATACTACTCCTTTAAAAGCTCTTTCCAATCAGAAATTTCGGGATTTTCAGGAACAATTTAGCAAACAGAATGACTGTACTATTGGCTTGCTGACAGGAGATATCATTATCAATCCCGGTGCATCTGTGGTGGTAATGACTACAGAAATTTTCCGCAATATGCTTTATGAAACTCCGATCGGACAGGTAGGAACTTCTTTAGAAAATGTAGAAACGGTTGTCTTGGATGAATGTCATTATTTAAGCGATCGCACTAGGGGGACAGTATGGGAAGAATCGATTATTTATTGTCCTCCCCAGATACAACTATTAGCTCTTTCAGCTACGGTCGGTAATCCCGAAGAGTTAACTGAGTGGATCGCTCAAGTTCGCAATTCCCATAGTGATAGCGATCGCCGATACGATTGTGTTTTAGTTAATTCTGATTTTCGTCCCGTACCTTTGCGTTATTATTTTTGCGATCGCCGAGGTTTACATCGTCTGTTGAGTCAAGATGAAACCAAAATCCATCCCAAATTAAAAGCAATAGTACCTAGAGGACAGAAACCAAAAAGATTAAAAATTAAAGATTGTCCGAAAATCTTTCAGGTGGTGCAGCAGCTACAAGAAAAAGATATGCTCCCTGCTATTTATATTATCTTTAGCCGTCAGGGATGCGATCGCGCTGTAGACCAGTTGGATTCTCTGATGTTAGTTTCTACTGAAGAAGCCTTAGAGATCGAAAGTATCCTGTTACATTTCTTTTTGGTTAACAATGTAGAATTGCAGACTTCTCTCTTAGCTTATTTTGCAGATTCAGAAGCGCGGCTGGCAGATTTATTAAGAGATTATTTAGCAGCTAATCCCAATGCCGAAGATAACTTGGCAGCCTATTTAACTGCCCATCCCAATCAAAAATATTTATTGTGGCAGTTTTTATGCGATCGCTCTCAAATCGCCAAAATCGAGCAGATCGAACCCTTAATGCGGGGTATTGCCTCTCACCATGCAGGATTGTTACCCGCTTGGAAAGAATTAGTAGAAAAATTGTTTGAATTGGGTTTGGTTAAGATTGTCTTTGCCACTGCTACCCTAGCGGCGGGGATTAATATGCCAGCCCGTACTACAGTAATTTCTGCCCTATCCAAGCGCACCGATGGCGGACACAGTATGTTAAGTCCTTCAGAATTTTTACAGATTTCTGGTCGGGCGGGAAGACGGGGCAAAGATCAAGTGGGTCATGTAGTTACGGTGCAAACTCCCTTTGAAGGAGCAAAAGAAGCCGTATTTTTAGCTACTTCCGAATCGGAACCTCTCAGAAGCTGGTTTACTCCTTCCTATGGTATGGTGTTGAATTTATTACAAAAATACGAACTGACAGAAGTTAAGAAACTACTAGAAAAAAGTTTTGCCGAATATCTATCCAAAAATAAACTCGCCCCCGAACAACAGACTATTGCCGAAATAACTACCGAGTTGGCAAAATTAGACATAGAGTTAGCTCCCGTTTCTCCAGGAGAATTAGCTAGCTATCAAAAATTACGCGATCGCCTCAAAGAAGAACAACGGCTGTTAGAAATTCTTCAACAACAAGCAGAAGCCGCACAAAAAAGCCAGATCAAACCTTTAGTTTCCCACATCGAACTGGGTAGAATTGTAGGATTAAAAGGCAAGCACCTGCGGGTTAATTCACCTTTAGCAGCAGTCTTAGTTGCGAAAATCCCTGGTTCGGGCAAAGCTGACTATTTACTCTGTCTAGGGAGCGATAATTATTGGTACGTAGCCGCTAATGCCGATGTTACCGAGATCAACGAAGGAGTCTTTCCTAGTGATGCGATCGCGCCAATTCCCCTCCCGGCTTTGGATAATGTCAAGTTAGGCAAATGGCATCCAGGAGATGATTTTACTAAAATTATTGTCAATCAGATTGTTAATTATCTCATTCCTGCTGCTCCTGCCTCCGAAGTCGCCGAACAACAACGAAGACTCGATATAGTACATTCACAATTAGACGCACATCCCCTACGACAGTTAGCCAATTCCAATCGTTTGGTTAAAAAACACCAACAGAGATTGCAGCTACGGGAACAACTTCATAAAACTCAAATTAAATATCAAAAACAAAAAACTAATCAATCTTACTATTGGGAAGAATTTCTCAATTTAGTGCAAGTTTTGCAAGAATTTAAAGCTTTAGATGGTTATACACCTACTTTTTTAGGAGAAGCAGCCGCTACTATTCGGGGAGATAATGAACTGTGGTTAGCTTTAGTTTTTGTTTCAGCAGAATTAGAATACCTTGAACCCCAAAACCTCGCTGCTACCGTCGGTGCTTTAATTACGGAAACTCCCCGCGCCGATGTCTGGTGTGACTATCCTCCGCCTCCAGAAGTTTTAGAAGTGTTAGGAGTAAAAAAACGTTCTTCTAATGAAGAAACCTCATCCTTAAGAGAAATCCGCACTCAGCTTTTTCAAGTCCAACGTCGTCATGGTGTTAGTCTACCAGTATGGCGTGAATACCAATTAGTGGGATTGTGTGAAAAATGGGCATTGGGGATGGATTGGAACGAACTATGCGAAAGTACCAATTTAGCAGAAGGAGATATCGTCAGGATGTTACGCCGCACTGTAGATGTACTGTTGCAAATTCCTCAAATTCCCAAGATTTCTGCAACTTTATCTAATAATGCCAGAGAAGCAGCTTTAATGATGAAAAGATTTCCAATTTAACCATTCATCATAGATCGCCTGAGATCTGCTGGAGTGAAGATAATATTAATTAAATTAGTAGTATGAATATTGGCAAAGCGAGCAGCAACAACCGCAGGAACAATACTAAAATACCAAATAGTTTAAAAAATAACCAACCCCCTACTGCCCAAAAGCAAATATAGGGCAAAACTGCCTGAGCTAAATAGAGTAATAAAACTAGCTTCAGGATCGCTCCAAAATCTAGTGAGAAATTTAAATATATAGTCAAATACATGAACCTTCAGCTTACTATCTAAAGTTTCTAACACAGTAGTAGATGTATACTGACCCAGGTAAAAACCCAGATAAGCACCAATAATAATAGAACTCAGATAACTTAAAGCATAGAGCCAGCGAAACATAGTAATTTTGTTATGATTTTGATTCGATTTAAAACAATTTTAAGTTAATAAATTTATAATGGAGTGCGATCGCGATCTAATGTAGTCTTTGACTGGAATATTTAGCAATTTTGTCAAATTAATTGAAATTTATCTATGATCAAAAAAATTGACAACTATTTTGCAAAATTTATGAAAAAAAAGCAAAGCTTCATAAAATCTAGTAATTGGTTGGCTTATCTCTTAGCGATCGCTAGTTTTCTGTGTATTGTAATTGCCACTATTTATCCTTTTAAGTTTGTTGTTCCTGAAAATGTATCTCTAGAAGCTATTTTTAGTCAGTTTAAAAATACTAGCGATTTGCAAGATTATGCTAATAATATTCTTTTATTTATGCCTTGGGGATTTAGTTTAGCTTGGATTTTGCGACATCAAAAGCTACCTTATTTTGGCATATTAATTATCACAATTATTGCTAGTTTTAGTTTGTCTTTAAGTGTAGAAATCATTCAAGCTTTTCTACCCATAAGAGTTTCTAACTTTGCTGATGTCACCACTAATACTATTGGAGGAGGGATTGGTGCTTGTGTATATTGGTGTCGCCGACCAATTGCTAACTTTTTTTCCATAATAATTTCCCAAAATTATGATCAATTAACTCCCAAAACTGTGGGATTAACTTTGGTTGGTTATTTTGCTTTTATTAACTTAATTATTGCCAGTTTATTGCTCAATGTTAATCTGAACAACTGGGAAAACAGCTTTCCTTTAATAATTGGGAATGAAGTAACAGAAAATCGTCCTTGGGAAGGGAGAATTAGTCAATTACACATTAGCGATCGCTCTTTGAGTAAAGCTGAAATTGAGACTGCATTTAATGAAGGTGAACTCTTTTGGTTACAATCTGGATTTTCAATTGCTTCTTATTTATTTTCAGGGGAAAATATCCCTCAAACAACCAAATTTGTTAATCTTGTTGATTCGGAACCAACATTAGTATGGCAACAACAATCTTTAGAACAATCTGTTGCTAACTCTGTAGATCAGAGCATTACCCTTAATCGCGATCGCTGGTTAAAAACACCCCAGTCAGCATCAACAATTAATTACAAGTTAAAACAAACTAATCAATTTACTCTTAGTGCAGTTTTTGCCACTAATAATACTGAACAATCTAATGACTCGCGAATTATATCCATTTCTAGCAATACTTCTAACCGAAATTTTACCATAGCCCAAAAGCAAAAAAAATTGATGTTACGTTTGCGAACTCCTGTAACTGGTGAAAATGGTAACCGACCAGAATTATTAATTCCTAATGTATTTAATAATCTTGGGTTTCATCATTTAATTATGACCTTTGATGCCAATCAATTAGATATTTATCTTGATCATCCAAGTAATCAATATACTTTTGCTTTTGAACCAGAAACGACGTTTTGGTCTTATTTCCCACCTGTCATTCCTCTTTGGCAAGTTAACCTAAAAAACTCAAATAAATTGCTATACTATTTAGGTTTTTACACAGTATTATTTATTCCTTTAGGATTTTTAGGAGGTATATTATTATCTTTCTTAAATCGTCAAAAATATCTTCAATTATTATTATTAAGCATAATTTGTTTATTGCCAGCTTTATTAATTGAACAGCTGTATGTAACCCTGACTACTAGACCCATGAGAACTATCAATTTACTAATTAGTATTGCAGTTTTGTCCTTGACAACTTTAGCTTTTAAAAATTTAGTCAGTAGCAGACGGCAGCCACAATTAAACAATTAAAAAATCTCATCTTCTAAGAAAATATATGAGTAACTTAGACCAAAAACATCCTCAAGAAAAATTTGATCGCGCCATTGTAGATAATCTATTACAAGAACCACCAAGCGATCGCCACTTAGCAGAATTAGGACGTTTAATTATTCGCTATCGTAATTTTCCTGGGGCGAGAGATCTCCAACGAGATTTAGCAATGGTTTTAAATCGTTGGCAATTTACCGAAGAAGAACTATATAGCAAAACCCGTGTCCTTCATGCCGAGGGAAAAGTATACCGCCGAAAAAGCCAAGATGATGGTCGACAAGATTGGACGTAGCACAAAATGATCAATGATTACTGGTTTGAGGTGTAAATACCGTCAAACTTTGAGGAAGACATTCAATATCTAAAGGAGTATTACCAATAATTTCTCCATCTAGGACAACTTTTTGAGGAGGAGAAGTGGCTATTTTAACTTTACGCGCTCGTAAATGAACGATATTTTCGTGATTAGCATTGGGTTTAATTAAAGCCGCCCCTAACATACTAAGCATGGTGGTTACAGCTTGTAACTTGTTATCTACAGTAGCAATAGTAATATCCAATAAACCATCATTAGCTACTACTTCACCAATACCTTGAGCTAACACCGATGTGGGTGGTGCTGCATTGGCGATAGTTATTGCCCCTGCTTGAAAGGTTTTAACTTCTCCTTCAATTTCAATTTCCGCATCAAATAGCTTTTGTTCGTCCAGTTGTTGCCAACCCGCCATAATATAAGCTAAAGAACCCCAACGAGCCTTAGCTTCGCGGTCTGCTTTGTCAATAGTTTCCGCTTCATAACCCACTCCAGCTAGCAAAATTAGCGGTAAATCGTTACAACGAGCCGCATCAACAGTCATAGTTTTGCCATCTAAAATTATCTCGCAAGCTCTTCTAATTTGACCAATTTGCTGGGCAATACCTAAAGTCATAGCAAAAGCATTAGCCGTACCTCTGGGAATAATACCCAAGGGAATTTGAGTACCGATAACTGCACCAGCTACTGATGAAACCGTTCCATCTCCACCAGAAGCAATAATTAAATCCGCTTCAGATGCGATCGCGCTTTGGGCTAATTCATAAGGACTAATATCGGGACTGGTTAAATGAACTTCTAAATGTAAGTGGGGTTCAAGGAGTTCTTTAATTAAATCTAAATCTTGCTTACCATTACCACCACCAGACACGGGATTAAAAATCAGATGGGCAACTAAACTTTGAGCTAGACTTACAGCGATCGCTTCTGCCGTACCAAGATTGGTTGCTAAAGGAATTTGATGCAAGTTACAAATACGTAACAGTGCTTGAATATCAGGTTCATGAGGTTGAGCATAAAGAGGATCGATTAAAAAAATGACCGCCAAAACCTCTCCTGCTACTACCCTGGCAGCAATTTGAGCATCTCCTCCCATTGGGCCTGATGCCATAGCTTCCACAGATAGGGAAGTAGCCGCTTGAATGCGCTGTCCGGTAGTTCCTGTAGCAATTAAATGATAGCGAGATAACAGAGGTGCATGATATCTGGCAAAAGTAACTATCTCTTCTTTTTTTTGGTCGTGAGCAATTAAAGCAATGGTTCTAGCCATAATTATTGAATTATAGGTTCGGTTGTGGTTCGGTCAATCCTGTTCAGGTAATGCGTTAAAATCATCATTACTAAGCTTATTGCAAAGCGTAACTAAAATTTATTGGTTGTTTAGCTGCCAGTTTGTAGATTAGATAACCATAGCGATTAGGTAACTAGGTAAAAAAATTATGGATTCACCAATTCAGGCAGTACAAGCTCCTTACAGAGGCGGCGGTGGTAATTATCGTACACCACCTCCAGATTTACCTTCTCTGTTACTTAAAGAACGAATTATTTATTTTGGATTGCCTTTAGTATCTCCCGACGAATATAAAGATCAAATGGGGATCGATGTTACCGAACTGATCATTGCTCAGTTGTTATTTTTGCAGTTTGACGATCCCGATAAACCCATCATAATGTACATTAACTCCACTGGTACTTCTTGGTACGGTGGCGATTCCATTGGCTTTGAAACCGAAGCCTTTGCTATTTGTGACACCATGGATTATATTAAGCCTCCCGTTCATACAATCTGTATCGGTCAGGCGATGGGAACGGCCGCCATGATTTTATCTTCAGGTGCTAAAGGTTATCGCGCTAGTTTACCTAACGCCACCATCATTTTGCATCAAGCTCGTCAGGGAGCGCAAGGTCAAGCAACAGATATTCAAATCCGTGCTAAAGAGGTATTGGAGAATAAACGAGCCGTTTTAGAAATTTTTAGCCGTAATACGGGGCAACCTATAGAAAAACTTGAAAAAGATACCGACCGTATGTTGTATATGACCCCACAAGATGCGCTGGAATACGGTTTAATTGATAAAGTTTTAGAAAACGCCTCCGAACTTCCTACCCCAGTAGCAGCACTTACTTAACAGTAAACAGTAATCAGCTCGAAATTAGAGTTTTTTGATTATGAACGGCTATTATCGATTGCTTCTTATTGAGTCAAAAGAGCGATCGCACTATGCAACCACTAGTTTATAAGCTTACAGCTAATAATTTAAACATCACAAGGTAATAAATCTTATGCCCATCGGTATTCCTAAAGTTCCCTATCAAATGCCAGGTCAGCCTTATAGCGACTGGATTGGTATTTACGATCGCCTGTATCGCGAACGCATTATTTTCCTCGGTAGAGGGGTTAACGATGGTTTGGCCAATCAAATTATTGCCATTATGCTGTATCTCGATTCTGAAGACCCCAGCAAACCAATTTATCTATATATCAACTCTCCTGGTGGTTCGGTAACGGCTGGCTTGGCAATTTACGACACTATGCGTCACATTAAATCGGAAGTAGTTACTATCTGCGTAGGATTGGCTGCTTCGATGGGTGCATTTTTACTAGCTGGAGGGACAAAAGGCAAACGCCTGGCTTTACCCCACGCTAGAATTATGATTCACCAACCCCTTGGTGGTATTCAAGGACGCAGACAGGCTACGGATATTGACATTGAAGCCAGAGAAATTCTGCGAATTCGCGATCAGTTAAATCAAATGATGGCAGAAAATACAGGACAACCCATCGAAAAGATTAAAAAAGATACCGACCGCGACTATTTTATGTCAGCACATGAAGCTAAAGAATACGGTCTGATCGACCAAGTAATTGAAGACAAGCAGTAATTAATTCCAATTAATTGATTAACAACATGGTGGGTATTGCCCACCTTTATTTTTCCCTCAATTATGCAATCTTTTGATGACTACCAAGAATTTGCCGAGGCTTATGTCAAGGATACAGAATCTAATTCTCACAATGCTTA
>JBHJNX010000110.1:0-2840 GCA_050330335.1 Pleurocapsa sp.
AATGATGGCAACAATCCTCAAGAAATGTCTAGGGATTTATATCAGTTAACTATGAGTCAAGGTGGTACTTTTTTCCTGGCTAATTCAGGGGTACTAGGAAAGGGTAGAGGCTTTGAAAAACAGGGTTTTGCTATCTGTAAAAACTGCGGTATAGATTTAAGCGAAAAATTACAGCAAGAAAGAGCAAGTAACAGTCGCAAAAGAGGTAGTAGAGGGAAGAATCAATCTAGTTCGAGAAATATTACTCTCAATCACAATCATCCCATTACAGGTAAAGAATGTTCGCCATCCTACGAACAAATTCATTTAGGACACGAATTTCGTAGCGATTTAATCAAAATTCAATTTACCTCTGCTTCCCAACCCCTTCCTTTATATGGCGAAGTTATTAACTATGCCGATGACAGAACAGTGTCATCTCTGGCAGATGACACTGAAACCACTAGCGGTTTGGATTTCTGGCGATCGCTAACCTATGCTTTATTGGCAGCAGCATCTGAAGTAATAGATGTTCCGCGCACAGAATTAGATGGTTTATTTAGACCATTAAATAACCAGTTAGCAGAAATTATTATTTACGATAATGTTCCAGGTGGTGCGGGATATAGCCGACGCATTGCCGATAAGTTTACTCAAATACTAGAAACTGCTTATAAAATTGCTTCTACTTGCGACTGCGATACCAGTTGTTATGATTGTCTGCGAACCTATTCCAATCAACCATTCCATGCCGACTTAAACCGTCATTTAGTAATTAAATTTTTGCAACCATTAGTAGAAAAAGTCAGTCCCGATCCCGAATTACAAAACTTTGCCCCCGACACTATTCGAGTTAGTTTATCCAAGATGAGCGATCGCCTACCTGCTTTGTGTCGTATGACTGGCAGTGATAGTATAATTTATCTTCCAAGTTTAATTGATGGATTTGATTTGAATAATGGTTCTCCTGTATCCTGGCTTAATCTTTTAACAGATGCTGTTAACGCTATGGGGAGTAGCAATAAAGCTTTAGAATTAATCCTTTATGAATTACCTACAGCCCATAGTAACCGTAGTGATTCTTTAAAAGTCTTGCAAAAACGTCTCGAACAATGGATCGACCAAGATTTACTCAAACTATATCAATCTTCCGATCGAGAGTTACCTATTCTTTGTTTCAATACTAATGGTACTAACCCAAAAGCGATCGCCTTAAATCAATCTGATGATTCTTACCAATGGTTTCAAACTACCAGCAATGAAGGTGTAGACACAGTATTAAATAAATTACAAATTATTCGCTCTTCTGCCAAAATTATTGCTGCTGAACAATTAGCACAACCAGAAACCCAGCTTATATTTCTCCAACCCAGTAGAAATAAATTGACTCTCCAACAACTAAGAAAAGAATTAGGTTTAGAAGCAATACTAACAGCAAGCAAAATCCAACAAGCTACCTATAGCGATCGCTATTTACAACCATTGGGACTTAAAATTCTGACTGACTTATTAAAAAATGCTGGCGATCGCCTTAGTCAAATATCAATTAAGACTTTACAAGATTCTATCTCCGAACGAAAACAAGAACTAGAGAATGCGTTACAAGACTTAGCAACTATGGACGTTTCTTGTCACCTTACCGTACAACCAAAACACGAAAAAAGGCATTTTCCACACGCCCGTATTCTGGAAATAACCACACAAGATCGGACAAAATACCAAGTTATCTTCGATTGTGGTTTGGATTTTATAAGATTAGATAAGGGTTTATATACAATTGCTCGCTCGACATATATAGCGATCGATTTGGTCAAATAATTACGTTTCAATATACCAAATAATTATCCTAATGCAGGATAATTATCCCCACTGCCACTGCTGCTGTTGAACTTCTGTCCGAATCTCATCTGCCTCACGGGGTCATTTCTCTGGCGACAATGCGATCGCCCAATACTGCTTCTAAATCTTTGGTCAGATCGAGACAGGACATTCCTTTAACTCCCCGTATTTCAATTTTTACTTGTCCGTCTTTTAATCGAAAACGTCGAAAGACTCAAAAGAGCAAAACAGCACTATCAAGATAATTATTCTTGAAGCAAACCAAAAGGAGAAAATGAATGACTGAAGAAATTAAAGTTGAAGTAAGTAGCGGTAATGTCTTTGCTGACTTGGGATTAGCTAACCCAGAAGAAATGCTAATTAAAGCTGAATTAGCCAGTAAGATTGGTGAAATTATTGAAACAAGAAATCTAACTCAAATGGATGCAGCAGAAATATTGGGTTTGACACTCCCACCAGTAAGCTCCAGATTAATTCGTAAGGAATATCCCGATCTTAGTAAGCAATACTTTTACGGAAAGCCTTATTTTTGGACTGGCGCATACTTTGTTGCTTCCTGTGGGGGTGTTACAATTGAGCAGTTGAAAGCTTATGTGGAAAAGCGCACCCCCGACGGCGAGGTTTCCTCGCCATGTCGCGGGTGCAAGAAACAATCTAGTCCTAAGAATTAGTTGTCGCTTTATGCGAAGCGGTATCCTTTAGGGCGCGGTATTGTTTATTGGACAAAATTCTGAGGGCGTAAATTTGAGGTTTCCTCAAATTGTTGACCGCCCGAATCATCTCACCGCTAACCTCCTATCGTCGGTTTAACGGGAGTCCTCTTTTGTCACTCAAGATAGATTGATTAAATTTGTTTTATCGATGTTTGGTTTTATTTCTCTCAATAAACCTGTTGGTTTCACTTCTCATGATTGTGTTGCCAAAATGCGACGGTTATTAAATACTCGCAAAATCGGACATGGAGGTACTCTTGATCCTGCTGCAACAGGAGTGCTACCGATCGCAGTGGGTAAAGCTACTAG
>JBHJNX010000111.1:0-8774 GCA_050330335.1 Pleurocapsa sp.
AGGGAACGCGCTGCGATAGGTTGAGTTTTTTGGCGGCAGAGCAATCCCCTCCCTAAAACATCCCGTTCTGGACAAACGCTTGTTTTTGAGGAAGGGGTTTTACGCCGCATCTCGATAAATTCCAGTTTTATCGGCAATTTCTACTGCACATTCAAAAGCGTGTCTTAAAAGTTTTTTTCCAATACCGAGACTTTGGGATGATTTATCTACTGCAAGTCGCCCAATAAGTATAGCTGGAAGCTTGCTGGGAAAACCTCGCCGTGACTCCTCTGGTATTGCTTCAATTGAAATTTCACTCGCGCTAGATGTATAGTAGCCTTTAATCTCTTTAGGATTTTGCGTAGAACAAGCAACGAAAACTCTAGCAGATCGTTTGTCTTGGTGATTTGTCCAGGCGTACCTTCTTATGTAATTATCTAATTCATCTTGTCCAGAACTAAATTGAAGCTTTTTTAAACTGTTCCGAGTATGACCTACTGAGTCAAGAGGTTTAATTACATATTCCACAGATTTTAAACTATTTCTTCTGAAACGGGGGTATAGCCTAACCTACTCAAATACAGATAGCAAAGCTTTAGATGGTTTGGGAGGATTTTGTAAAGTAGCAACTAACAACTCACTATCCTTTGCAGATAGCTTGAGAACTTCACTTTCTGTATTAAGGCTTGCATCTTGCTTTTGATTCCCGATAGGAAATAAGCTTTGCATTTTTGATTTTATATCTTGAGTTTTTTTCATTGGAATTGTTGTGTGCATAATATTATGATAATTTAATTTACTATTTACGGATACAGCCTAGCAAACAAAATTGGTGAAAGTAGCTAGTGAAAATACTGATTTCATCAAATCTTTATCAAAAATTACAATTTAGACATTTTTTTAGCGATCGCTTGTTAGAACAACTCTGGGAATTTGGCGCAGAACCCCCCAGTAATGTCGTAGCAGCCCAAATCTGCTTGCTAAGGCGCCAGTTAGCTAAATATGGATGCGATGAGATGTTAGAAACCATTTACGGTTTGGGTTATCGTTTTAAAAAGCTTTCTACTTAAAGCTATAACATTGACGAATAAAAAACTATTGTTAAATTGAAAATCAATGTATAGCTAGATTATTAGCAGTAGAATATGACAGAAACCAAACCTGGTCTTTTTGGGCTTGAAAATACAAATAGGGACTTTAGCCTAAAAGAGTCTTGGGGAAAAAATCAATTTAATTCATCATTTCCTGCTTCATTGTGTTGTTACTTAGCTTCCAAAAATCTCAAAGCAAATTATTTATCTATCAGTGATGGTGAATTTAAAGCAAAATCGATTGATATTGATGATGTTTTCGGTATACCCGCAAGTAGCGACGATTTATATTTTGCCTTTGAGTCACAGCATACACCGTTTCAGAAATATGTAGTTGGGTCTTTGCCAAGAACAGATCTTGTTATTCAAAAGAAAAGTAGTGGAGAATGCCTAAGAGGACTAGAGGTTAAATTGACCGCTTTGCCATCAAAATCTTTTAAGTCCTGAAAGAAGATTTGATGCAATAATATTTAATTCACCAGAACTATTTGATTAGATGAAATGTATTGATTTATTTTGTGGCTGTGGAGGTTTAAGTTTAGGATTTATAAATGCAGGATTTGAAATACTAGCATCTATTGATAATTGGAAAAAATCATTAGATGTATATAGATGTAACTTTAATCATGACAAAAAACAAGTTGTCTGAAAAACCAATGACAATGAGAGATTATTTTGGTAGCTCCCTTGGTCTTGAATATTATTATAGACATCCGCGAAACTACAGTCGGAGAGGTATTTATAGTATTGATGAACCAAGTCCTACAATTAGAGGCGTAAATAGACCTGTGCCAAAAGGATACAAAAAACACAACGCAGACCCAAAAGAAGCTAATTTAGAAACTTTAAGACCTTTGACAACTATTGAAAGAAGCTACGTACAAACATTTCCTAAAACATTTAAGTTTAAGGGATCAAAAACAAATTTAGAGCAGATGATTGGTAATGCCGTTCCTGTTAATCTAGCGACACTTGTTGCTAAAAGCATCTTGGAATATGTTGAATATCAAAAGGTTAACCCGGTTCAAATGAGTTTGTTTGAAGATAATCCACAATTGAAAACTCCTAAAAAAGCTCTTCATAGGATATGAATTTAACCCGCTAAATAATTTTTAACCTATAAGTTTGATGACCAGTATATCTATATATTTGCCATTGGCGGTCATTACAAGCAATTATAAAACTGAGAGAATAAAACTGATATGTAGATTTAAAATACTGGAATATCAAGACTACATTAAAGCAATGAATACCGAACAACAATTATTAGATAAATGGCGAAAACTTCCTATTGATCGACAGCAAGAAGTTTTACAGTTTATAGAATCTCTTCATCAGCAAAAGCTATCTAAAAAAAGCGAGTTGGGGGAGCGTTTGCGTCAAATTAGAGCCAAAATAGTAGCCCAGAAAGAACCTTTATTAAATCAGGAGCAAATCGAACAAGAAGTTATTAACCGCCGAGGTGGATTAAAAAATATTGACGAATGACCATAACTTTTATCGATTCGGGTGTTTTGGTTACAGCAGCAAGAGGTGTAGAAGAATTATCAGAAAAAGCGATCGCTATATTAGAATCAGCAGATCGAAAGTTTGCATCTAGCCAATTTATTAAACTAGAAATTTTACCCAAAGCTTTTTACCATCGGCAAAATAACGAAGTTGAATTTTATGAAATTTTCTTTGAAGCGGTGACTTATTGGGCAAATGATTTAGAACAGATCCTACAAAGTAGTTATGATTTAGCTTGTCGCTATGGTTTGGCAGCAATGGATGCTTTACATATAGCTGCTGCTATTTCTCTGGGTGCAGAAGAATTTATTACTACAGAAAAATCTACTAAACCTATGTATCGAGTAAGCGAACTTAAAATAGTTTTTTTATTCGATTGAGATATGTTTTTGCCAAAAGTAAAAATGTCTAACTCAAACAATCGCCAAAAATTATATCTGTGAAGCAAAACCGACTTTTTGAGCGATCGCGCTGGCAATTAGCTAGCTGGTATGCAGCAATTCTGAGTATAGTCTTGTTGATCTGTGCCTTGGGATTTTATGAAGCGATCGCCCATGCTCATCGTATTACCATTAATCAAGAATTAGAATCGATAGGAGGAACTCTTCACGATAGTCTGTTACCCGTTCTCAAACAGCCAGGAAAGCTCGAACCTGAAGTAAAAGATTTGTTGCCTAATACTTGTGTTGTGGAAACAGATTGTGACCAACCAGATCGTTTTCAGTCCTTGAGATTAGGCGTAATTGGACAAGATAAATATTATTTACGTCTCTTCGATCTATCTGAAAATTTGGTAGCAGTGGCAGGAATACAGCCAGAATTACCCCAAATTTCTAATCAGCAGGAGTGGGAAACTCTGACAGATTCTCAAGGAACTCGCTATCGGCAAATCGCCTTTCTTTTACACACTCAACAAGGTAAGAATTGGGGTTATCTCCAAGTCGGCAGAAGTCTCCGAGATATCGATCGCTATGTTGCTAATGTTAGGTGGGTCATGGTGTTAGGAATACCTTTAGTTGTATTGTTAGTAGCAATTGCTAGCTGGTGGTTATCAGGTTTAGCAATCCGCCCTATTTACGAGTCTTATCGACAAATGCAGCAGTTTACCGCCGATGCTGCCCACGAATTGAGAACACCCCTTGCAGCAATTCAAGCAACGGCTCAATCCGATCTCATGCTGCCCAATTTATCTGAGGATAAAGCCAAAGATACCCTAAAAAACATCGTGAAACAAAATAAGCGGTTGTCTTACTTGGTAGCAGATCTATTAATCCTGTGTCGTATTGATAAGGACACTTTACCTGGGGTTTCCCCAGGTGCGCGAGATGTCCGTGGTGAGATAAATAGCAATACCTCTAACAAAAAGAGAGAAAAAGTCCCTCTAGCAAATTTAATTATTGAAGTAGAAGAAGATTTGTTAGCTTTGGCGATGGCTTCAGAAATTGAACTTAGCTCCCAAATTAAAGTAACTCAACCTATCGAGATAATGGGCGATCGCACTCAGTTATATCGTCTGATTGCGAACTTAGTTACTAATGGAATTCAATATACTCTAGCAGGAGGAAGGGTAATTATCAGTTTGACAGAAGAACACGATCGGGCGGTAATTTCTGTTCGAGATACAGGTATTGGTATTGCTAAAAAAGAACAAAGGCGTATCTTTGACCGTTTCTATCGGGTAGATAAAGCCCGTTCGAGAAGTCAAGGTGGTTCTGGATTGGGGTTAGCTATTGCAAGGGCGATCGCTCTGGCTCATCAAGGCAGTATTGAGGTACAAAGCGAAATAAATAAAGGGAGTAATTTTACCGTCAGATTACCTATAGCTAATTAGTAGAGAATTAGGATACTTCGGTAGCTTCTGCTTTTATGACCCCGCGATACATATTCATCCCGCAAGTAAAAGTGTATTCTCCTGGCTTTTCTGGTACGATTTCGATAGAAGTAGTTTGGTTTAAACTTAAATCTAATGCTTTATTAAAATCGGGTAATAATAGCTGTTCTAAACAGTTACTGGGGTCTTTACGGAAAAAATTTAACTTAACTGGTTCGCCAGCACGCACTTTAATTCTATCGGGAGTATAACCACCATCAACCAAGATATCTACTGATTGAATGCCTCGTTCGACTTGCGCTTTTTGAGATTTAGTTTTACTGAACATAAACCACCAAAGTTCTGCACTAATCAAACCCAAACCACCCAACGCCACGGCGATTTTTAAGCTTAAAGGCTGTTCTATCCTTTGAAAGTGACTGGTTTGCTCTCCTGCTGAAACAGGCATTTCTACCTCATGTTCTATTTGGGATAATGCAACATTAGGAGTCAACGCTAGGAAAATTCCCACTCCTACTAAACTACCGACAATTTTGTGTGTTTTAAACATTTATTGACAACCAATGACTAATAACTAATGACTACTAAAATTCCGCAACCTCAAAGCGTTAGTTACTACCGACACCGAACTAAATGCCATCGCACCTCCAGCAATAATTGGATTGAGCAACCAACCAAAGAAAGGAAATAGAATACCTGCGGCAATGGGAATGCCTAAGACGTTATAAATAAAAGCAAAGAAGAGATTTTGACGAATATTATTAATTGTTGCTTTACTTAACTTAATTGCCGTCACGATACCCTGTAATTCTCCCGAAATCAAGGTAATATCGCTTGCTGCGATCGCCACATCTGTTCCCGTACCGATGGCAATTCCTACATCTGCTTGTGCCAGTGCAGGGGCATCATTAATACCATCTCCTACCATGGCGACTATTTTGCCTTCCTGCTGTAATTCTCTAACTTTCTCGGCTTTTTGGTCGGGACGTACTTGAGCTTCTACCCTAACTATACCCACTTCACGGGCGATCGCTTCGGCGGTTTTTTGATTATCTCCCGTGAGCATTACTACTTCTAAACCCAAATTGCGTAATGCCCTAACTGCTGAGGGGGAAGAAGGTTTGATGGCATCGGCGATCGCGATAATCCCTTCTAATTCTCCATCTATGGCAATTAAGACTACCGTTTTGGCTTCTGCTTCCCAACTGTCTTTTTGTTCTTCTAAGGCATCGGTTTTGATTCCTAATTCCTTCATCCAGCATTGCGTACCGATTTGGATTAAGCGATCCGAAACTGTACCCTGTACCCCACTTCCTGCCACTGCTTCAAAATCATGGCTTTCGGGAATATCAATTTGTTGTGACTGGGCATATTTAATTACCGCCTCTGCTAGAGGATGTTCGGAATTACGTTCAACTGCTGCCACTAAACGCAATAATTTAAGTTCTGCACTATTAGTAATACCTCTAACTGCTTGGTAATCTGTAACAGTCGGTTTACCTTGAGTAATCGTACCAGTTTTATCGAGGACGATGGTTTGGATTTTATGGGCCAGTTCTAAACTTTCTGCACCCTTAATTAAAATCCCGTTTTCTGCACCCTTACCAGTACCTACCATTACCGAGGTGGGAGTAGCCAAACCCAAGGCACAGGGACAAGCAATAATTAACACCCCCACAGTAGTAATTAAAGCCAGGGAAACATTACCCATGAAGATAAACCACAGCACAAAAGTAGCAATAGCGATCGCAATTACTATAGGAGCAAACCAACCAGTAACCTTATCTGCTAATCTTTGGATTGGTGCTTTTGAACCTTGGGCATCTTGTACCAGTTTAACTATCTGTGCCAATACTGTATCTCTACCGACTCTAGTAGCCCTAAACTGAAAACTACCAGTTTTATTAATCGTTGCGCCAATTACTTCGTCTCCTGGCTGTTTTTGAACAGGAATACTTTCCCCCGTCACCATTGCTTCATCGATAGTGGAACTACCCCTAATGATTTCTCCATCGACGGGAATTTTTTCTCCAGGACGAACTAAAATAATATCGCCGATTTGTACTTCGTTAATTGGTACGTCTATTTCTCTACCATTACGAATTACTCTAGCATCCTTTGCTTGTAAACCCATCAGTTGACGAATTGCTTCTGAGGTTTGTCCCTTGGCACGATTTTCAAACCACTGTCCGAGTAAAATCATAGTAATAATTACGGCTGCGGTTTCGTAATATACTTCGGGCATCAAACCTTGGTTGAGAAAGAAACTAGGAAATAGAGTAGCAAACAAAGAATAAAAGAATGCTGCACTCGTACCCAAAGCAATGAGAGTATCCATGGTGGCAGTATGACGCTTAAAAGCCTTCCATGCACCAATGTAAAACCGATAACCACACCAAAACTGTACTGGTGCAGTCAGAATTAACTGTAACCAGGAATTATGCAACCATGCAGGGATAAACGGCAGTTCTAACCCCGTCATCATTGGCAGGGAACCGACAATTAAAATAATGCTAATTACACCACCAATAATGATCTTGCGAAATAAATCGCGATATTCTGCTGTACGGGCTGCTTTTTCTGCGTCATCCTCCCCCGTAACCATTTCTTGTTCCTGTAGAGAATAAGCCGAATATCCTGCCGCTTCTACTGCATCTTGAAGATCTTGAATACTAGTTTGACGGGGATCGTATTTAACCGCAGCCTGTTCTGCACCGAAGTTAACATTACATTCACTCACCCCAGGTACAGCAAGAATTGCCGATTCAATGCTCTTGGCACAAGAAGCACAACTCATCCCCCTAAGCTTGAGATTAACATTTTCTACATTTGTAGTGGTTTGATTCATGATTATTCAAGACCTAGAGGCATTTTTAGATGAGTAGACTACATAGGGCATAAGTGACTTCTGCTCCCTGTTTAATGACTAGTTCCGAAATAAGTTTAAACTCTCTAGTTAGCTGTAGGGTCAAGTCGAATTTTAAGTTAGCAAGTTTGTCTGGTTTTAATCTCTCGCAAAGCCGTCAGACCCCGCGCCGCCGTCAGGCGCAAGGGAATGCTCTTCGAGCAAGGGAATGCTGACCAAGCAAAGACGCAGAGAAAGAATGCAGAATAGTTAAAGGTTCCGTAAAGTTTACATTTCGTCTAGTTATAAAAATTGATCTAAGCCTTAATTTACAATCAGAACAGAACCAAAGAAATTTCGATAAATTAACTCTATCCAATGCTTAAAAAAATTTTATACGCTGATTCTGGTGCAGATAATGCTAGAGATATGCTCAAAACTTTACTTCAACTACCAGCACTGGCAGGTTCAGAAGTATCAATTTTGCAAGTTATTTCTCCTAAAACCAAAGAAGAGGAAACTAATGCTGTTCAAATCGCTCATGATAAGATTGATCAGTTAGTCGAACAACTAGGCATACACAACAGCAAGGTTATTAGTAAAGTTAGCGAAGGAGAACCAAAAACAATTGTCTTAAATGTAGCTCAGGAAATTGATGCCGATCTAATTATCATGGGATCGCGAGGGTTGGGCAAATTACAATCTATCCTCAGTAATTCCGTCAGCCAGTATGTCTTTCAATTAACCGAACGCTCTATGCTGTTGGTTAAAGATGATATTTATGTTAAAAGGCTAAAAAGAGTGATGGTAGCACTGGATAAATCTCCTGCGGCTCAATATGCTCTCGATTTAACTCTATTCTTGTTACGGGGATATAAAGATGCAGAAATCTTTTTAACTCGTATCAATCCCGATCTTCAGTCAGATATCGTTCTATCTCCACAAGAGATGGAAAACAATCCAATTTTAGCTCCTGCTGTAGCCAAGGTAAAAAGAGAAGGTTTAAATTATAAATGTATTGTGACTGGAGGCAGACCCGCCCAACAGATCTGTAAATTAGCCGAGAATAACAATATCGATCTCTTGACTATTGGCTCTCCAGAGCGTCGTCCTTCAATCGCCAAAAACTTACCAGATTTAGAACGTTTATTGGGTAGTTCTTTATCTGATTACATTCGGATTAAGGCAAGTTGTCCCGTACTCTTGGCCAGACAGGAAGAAGATTAATATTTGCATATTGGCAATTAAAGCTCGACAAGCACTCCAACGACAGACAAAAATTCTGAAACTTTGATTTTTTCTAGCTGGAGGGAGGGGGTGGGTATTGCCCACCCTATAAATTATAAGTTTTAATTTACTTTTCCCAAACCAGAGCGATCGATATAAAAATCATGAGCGATCTATGGTCTGTATATAATATAATTCGTTGTGGCGATAATTCACTCTACACAGGCATTTCCAACGATGTGCCAAAACGTTTTAAGGTTCATCAATCAGGCAGTAATCAAGCTGCTAAATA
>JBHJNX010000112.1:0-6339 GCA_050330335.1 Pleurocapsa sp.
CGTCCTGTAGTTATGGGTAAAAATTTTGCCGTAGCTACCAGTCAACCCTTAGCCACATTAGCAGGGATGGAAATGTATTGGGCGGGGGGCAATGCAGTAGATGCAGCCATTGCTATGGCGATCGCCCTAACGGTAGTCGAGCCAACTTCTAACGGTATTGGTGGAGATGCTTTTGCTTTGGTATGGGATGGTAAATTACACGGTTTAAATGCTTCAGGTAGAAGTAGTCAAAATTTACAGTGGGAGGTGATCGAGCAAATTCCCGAAATAGGTTGGTTGACTGTTACTGTACCAGGTGCAGTATCGGCATGGCGCAGTTTGTGGGAAAAATGGGGTAAATTACCCTTTGAACGATTATTTGCTCCTGCTATTCGTCATGCCAGTGAAGGTTATCCTGTCTCGCCTATTACTGCCGAAGCCTGGAAACGGGCAGCAGCGAAATTTTTACCTTTAAATGCCCCCGAATATCAACCATTTAAAAATGTTTTTTTTCCTCAAGGTCGCGCACCTCAAGCAGGAGAAATTTGGGGAAGTAAAGATCATGCCGTAACTTTACAAGAAATAGCGGCAACGGGAGGAGAAAGTTTTTATCGCGGTAAACTAGCAGGAGCGATCGCCAATTTTGCCGCCGATACAGGAGGTTTATTAACTAGAGAAGATTTAGCCAGGCATCAACCTGAATGGGTGCAACCAATTTCTACTACCTATCGAGATTTACAAGTATGGGAAATTCCACCAAATACTCAGGGAATAGCGGCATTAATGGCTTTAAATATAGTAGAAGGATTCGAGCTACAGCAAGATCCTCGCGAATCTGGCATTAACTATCACCGACAAATTGAAGCAATGAAACTGGCTTTTGCGGATTTACATCACTACGTTGGAGATCCCCAATTTATGACAGTAACTTCCAATCAATTATTAGATAAAAACTATGCTGCCGAGCGAAGAAATTTAATTGGCGATCGCGCGATGAGTGCTGTTTATCCCGGTTTACCTTCTGGAGGTACGGTTTACTTAACCGCAGCCGATAAAGACTTCATGGTGTCATTTATTCAATCTAATTACGAAGGTTTTGGTAGTGGCATCCTGATTCCCGAAACTGGTATTGCTTTACATAATCGAGGATTGGGTTTTAGCCTCCAACCAGGACATCCCAATCAAATTGCCCCTAACAAGCGTCCCTTTCATACAATTATTCCCAGTTTTGTTAGCCAAGATAATGTTCCTCTAGGTACTTTGGGAGTAATGGGCGCACCGATGCAACCTCAAGGACATTTACAAGTAATAATTAATTTAAGGGATTATTATCTTAATCCCCAAGCTGCGTTAGATGCTCCTCGTTGGAGATTGATGGGGTCAGATTCGGTTTTGTTAGAAACTACTGTCCCCCATCATGTAGTTTTAGATTTAGTAGAAAGGGGTCATAATTTAAAATTTGCATCAGCTAAAATGTTTGGCAAAGGTCAGATAATTATGCGCCTAAATAATCATGTTTTAATAGCTGCTTCTGAATCAAGAGCCGATGGTTTGGCTTTAGCTACTTGAAAGAGATTTAGTTTTTTAAAGCATAATAATACTTAACTAATGGAAGAATAAAAAGGGGAAACATTAATAAGGCTATAATGGCAGTTATCAATGTAATTACACTTAGTAAAATTACGTCTACAATAGCTTGCACTTGGTTATTTTTATACGGTAGCTGTCGATAATTTTGTCCATCGGGCAAGGGAGTTTCAATGAAGCCTCCAGGGGGAAAGGCTACCCACAGTCCATCTTCTAACTGTCTGGGCTCAGTCCAGCCATGTTCTTGACACCACACAATTGGATTAGAATTAATCATAATAAATTCAAGGATATTATCTAAGACTGATGAAGAAAAATGCGTATTTATACGGTAGACATTTTGTTAGACTATTTATCTAAACTGATTCATCTATAAGATGATAATTAGTTGACAATTTCACACATGATAGTTGAATATTATCTCCTACCCTCAAACTTAATGCCAACTATTATTTATTATTGGAATTTAAAAAACTTTTCTAACAATAGGGTGTTAATTTAGATTGAAATATAATAAATTTTCCTTAACTTTAAACTATCCCTTGTTCATAATTATTGCTGACCTAGAGTTAAATAAAAAAAAGTGAATCCCACAAACGCTACAATGATTACTGGCGATATTTGCTCGCTCCAACCAATCTACTAGCTATCCTGAGAGGAGTAAAATTTGAAACAAGTAGAAATTATTATGAGTTAGCATTAAGGCTATTATGTAAAAGGTATTGCTGAAGACAAACCTTGTCTCTCTAACCTGAAACAATAACTGTCGAATAGAATCATTGATAAGTTTTGGCGATCGCCATGGCCATGATCCTGGCTGGCCAGACTATAAACTTTAAATAAGTGGAAATAAGAGGAAAAATGAGCGATATTCAATCCAAAATAGAACAAGAAAAACAACAAGCAAGACAGGTATGTAGCACAGAAGGAGCGAGTTCTGGAGAATGTGCTGCTGCATGGGATGCCGTCGAAGAGCTTCAAGCAGAAGCATCTCACCAAAAACAAAAAGCTCCTCAAAAAAGTTCTCTAGAGCAGTATTGCGATGACAATCCAGATGCTTTAGAATGTAGGGTTTACGAAGACTAATATAGCTACAATTTTTTGTAAGTAGATGTAAAGCTTAACTTACATTAGTTTCTTTTCGTGTGCTAATTGCAATAATCTTCTTTAGCTAAAGCAAAAGTTCAAACTAAAATAATAGTCTGTTAATCTGATGTGGGAGTTTAGATTGAGCTTCCACATTTTTATTGGATGGGTAATATAGTCTGATGGCTGAACATAATAATTTATAGTTGTTTAGCATCAATAACCAATATAACTCTTATAGAAGTACGATGAATGAAGTTTGGTTTAGACCTTTAGTATGGATGGACTACAGATTGGCTTTGCTACTGACCGTAGTTTTACCTTTGGTATTGTTAATTTGGGCTGTATTTCGACGTAAAGAAGCCATGTGTAAATTGGCAATTATTTATTGGCGGGTTGCTAGTTTGTTGATGATTACGATATATCTACTAATTCCAGGCTGGAAAATCGGCTTGATCACTTTATTTGCCGCTCGTATTTTAATTCCTATCTCTTTGTGGTTTTGGGTAGATTTAAATGAAGAAATTAGAGATTTACCCAACAGTCTATTGAAACTAGTGTTTACTTCGTGGCGTTGGGCAACAACTTTATATTGTCTGTTAGGAGCGATCGCCTCAGCAATTTTTCTACCTTGTGGTTTTTCTAAAGCACAGATGGCTACAGATTTTTGTCAGGTTTGGCTCGAAGCCCCCCAAGTATACAGACAACTAATCCACCCCAAACCAGGAAATGAAGGATTTTTAGGTTTTGTCGGAGCAGTATGTTTAGTTATTTATGTAATTTATTTGGCTTATTTTGTTTTGATTCGTCTGGGCAAACAAGGGCGATCGGCTTTGGAGCAATAATAAATCTATAGGTAATTAATGCACCCACAAGTAGTTATTTCTGGGTTAAGGAGCAATAATTTTGATGTCGAAACCAATTAGTTTACGTTTAGAGCAATATACGATTAAACGTCCACAAGAAGTTTTGCTTGTCAAGGTTGAAACGGCAACAGGAGAAAGTGATATGGTAATGATTTACAATGGCTTTTCTAGTTCTTTGATGGGAGCTACTGCTTACGATCCCGACATTGCGATTATTGCGCCAGATTCTCGTATTATTTCTATAGATCGCCTTGCCGGCCCTTATAATCCTAGTAATCCTCAATATTTAGCAGCAGAATTGACTTTAGAGGCAATGGAGACAATCCTATCAGAGATGAATATTTAACTTAAAAACACAAATAGGTTTATCGTTAATATTAGATTATCGATTTGAACTTTCTAATGGCTGAAAAACCAGTAAAACATCGCGAAGAGCGTGTATTAATAGTTACCGATGGCAAAGGACCCAAAGAAATCCTGTTGACAGAAAAAACTTACTCTTTGGGTAGGGGACAGAATTGCGATATCGTACTGCAATCTCAGTTTGTTTCTCGGCATCATGCCACTTTAATCGAGCGATCGCGAGAAGATGGTAGTAAATACTATCGTCTTGTAGATGGAGATTTAGAAGGTAATATTAGCGTCAATGGCTTACTGGTAGAGGGACGCAAAGTCAGATTTCACGACCTTAAAGATGGAGATAAAGTAATCTTCGGTCCTCAAGTTTATGCTGTTTATCAATATCGTCAGTATGATATTTTCCCTACTATTCCTCCAGACGATCCTTTTGATATTACCCTAATCGATCCTGCCACCAGCGATCTTCAACCAGATAATTAATCTTCAAATTAATTAATATATTGATTACTAATTTAATCGGTCAAGAGCGAGCCATTCAACTATTAACTAGGGCTGTTACCTTAAGTCGTGTTGCCCCTGCTTATTTATTTTATGGTGCTTCTGGTATCGGTCGCAGCATCGCTGCTGGGGGCTTGGCTAGAATGTTATTGTGTCAGGGCGTACCATCGGACAAACATTCTTTAGTAGAACAGAAACTTCGTTCCGGAAACCATCCCGATTTGCGTTGGGTAGAACCAACTTATACTCATAAAGGAGAGTTATTAACAGCAAAACAAGCCAAAGAACAAGAATTAACTCCAAAAACTTTACCTAAAATTCGCATCGAACAAATTCGCGGTTTAATTGAGTTCATCTATGGTCATCCCCTAGAAGCCTCTCGTCAAGTAGTAATCATAGAAGAAGCTCAAACTATGGCCGAAGCTGCGGCTAATGCTTTACTCAAAACCCTAGAAGAGCCAATTAAAGCTACGATAATTTTAATTGCTCCTGATACTGACTCTTTACTTTCCACCATTGTTTCTCGTTGTCAGCGCATTCAGTTTTATCCTCTGTCACCAGCTAATTTAGAAATAGTATTACGACAACTGGGTTATAGTGAAATTATCGAACGCCCTGAAATATGTGCTATCGCTCAAGGTAGTCCAGGAAAAGCGATCGCGGCTTGGGAAACATTACAGTCAATTCCGCAAGATTTACTGCAACAACTATGTATTAAGCCTCAACATCCCTTAGATGCATTTAAATTAGCTAAAGCCATTACCAACCAATTAGATACTCCAACTCAATTATGGTTGGTAGACTATCTGCAATATCATTATTGGCATAGCGATCGCGATTTAGAGTTAATCCAACAATGGGAAAAAACCCGCCAACAGCTTTTGAGTTACGTTCAACCCCGCTTAGTTTGGGAATGTACTCTATTGAAATTGCGATCGTGTACAGCAAAGATTGAACAACACTAATTTTACAAGCGACCGCACCTAGCAAAACTAGGAAATAAGGCGTTGCTGATTGAATGTATGAAACCGAAAGTTATACAGTTTCTAGGGGAGCGTAGCGACGTCTCTAGCTTTCAATAGACTTCTTTTTTTAGATTACCAAAGTAATTAATTTACTGTCATACCTCGATTCAGCAACACCGGAAATAAATTCGAGAAGAATTAGGATTTGTTCAGCTATTTTTTAATCTAAAGTTGCATAATGCTTACCATAAAATAATTCTTTTAAAAATAGCCAGGCTATAAACCAAGGTTCAATTAAATATCTTTTCCATAGTCTATTAGGCTCAGTTATCAAACGGTAGAGCCATTCTAAACCTATTTTGCCCATCCAACGAGGAGGAGTTTTAATTGCTCCCGCTACGTAATCTATGCAAGCACCACTGGGAAGAATAACATTAGTATTTATGCGATCAATATTATCGAGAATCCACTGTTCTTGGCGAGGCATACCCATCCCTACCATGAGAACATGAGGCTGATAAAAGTTTATTTTATCTAAAACTATCTGATTTTCCGAGTTATCTGGAGCAGGATTAAAGTAACCATGAATAGTATCAATTTGTAAATTGGGATATTGATTTTGCAAAATTTCGGCTCCTTTGTCTGCGACTCCTGGTTTAGCTCCTAAATATAGTATGCGCCAGTCTTGTTCTACGGCTTTTTCCATTAAAGACCATACCCAGTCTGCATAAGTAACTCGATGTTTTCTTTGGCAAGGAATACCCAACAGTTTACCCAATAGGACTAAAGCCATACCATCTATATGGATGTAATTTGCCTGGTTATAAAAAGCCCTCATTTGTGAATTGTGATGGTATATGTAGAGACTATTGAGATTATGATTGGCAATAATCCATTTAGTCTGATGTTTTACAGCTTTAACAATTAGCGAATTAAGCTGGTTCATATCCAACAAATTAACTTGAACTCCCAGAAGCTGATAATATTTACTTTCCATA
>JBHJNX010000113.1:0-24019 GCA_050330335.1 Pleurocapsa sp.
TACCTGATTTAGCAGGTTCAGAAAAATATTATAAAATTGCCTACGCTCATTTTTGGCTCAATGGTCGTCAGATCATCGATGCAACAGTTGATGGTAAATGTACGATTTTTCCCAAACAAGACTATCAGAAATTATTTGATATTTAACAGTTTATATCCGCACTGTCATTGATTCATCAAGAGTATTTTGTTTCCTTAAAGCTCGGTTTAAATGTTGATAAACCCAGACAGGTTGATCTGAATTGAGTTCAATTGCTTTACGGTAGTTAGCGATCGCTTTTTCTAAATCTCCTTTTTGAGCCTGTAATTTGGCTAAACCGCGATACAAAGAAGAGTTATCTGGTTCTAACTTAATAGCTTTGTGGTAGACTTTAACTGCTTCATCTAATTGCTGCTGTTGGCTTAGAGCTTTAGCCAAATGTTGATAAACCCAAGCAGGTTGATCTGAATTTATTTCAATCGCTTTTTGTAAATTAAGGATAGCTTTTTCTATCTCACCCCTATCCTGTTGTAACTTGCTCAATTTTTTATAATAATAAGAGTTATTTGGTTTTAGTTCAACAACTTTTCCCTGAATAGTAATTTCTGCATCTAATTGTTCTTGTTTTCTTTGAAATTCTTGTTCACTTTGACTGCATCTTAATACAGCTTCTGCTATATTTATTTTTTCAAGCATAGTTTGCTTTCTGGGTCTGTGATGACCATCTAAACCGTCATAAATCTCTAAGGAAATATTGGGTCGATAATTATCGTTATTTTGATAAGAATATTTGCTAAGAAGTTCAAAAAAATTATGCATTAAAAATGTATATTTGTCTCGATGATTATGTATTAAATATATATTGGGAATGGTTTTTTGTTGATTTAAGCAATGTTTGTAGTAATATAATAAGTTATGTTCGTACATTTTATTTTTATACTCAAAGGTTCTTTTAATCTGTCCGTGCATGGCAACTACATTAGTTTTTGCTGTCAAAAATGTTGCAGTTCTAAGTGCAGCAAATGAGCCAGCTGAAAAGCCAAACATTAGTAGGTTACTGGGAGTTAAAGATGCCGATTCAAACCAATATGATAAAAATTGAGCAAAATAATAACAAATATCTACTCCATCAACTACGCTGTACCATGAAGTTGTTTTTCCTTCAAGAAAAATACCCGGATCGCTAATACAAACAGTAGACCTAGTCTCATCTTTTAAAGCTTGCCCCAATCCATCATAGGGAATATTTTTAGCTTCAATTGATTGATAATCTTTTAACGTGTAGTGTCTTAGATGAGTTGCAGCACTTTTAAAGTAGACTCTGCCAGCAGTTGCTTGAGAATTGATATTAGAAAAAACATAAAAGCGGTCAAATTCAATATATTTTTTGGGAAGTTTGATTTCATAGAATGCCATTCCCAATTTTATCGATTTAGGATTTTTCAGAGACCAACTAAAGCACTCAACTGAATTTAGATCATGAATCATTTTTTTACGTAGTAGATTAAGAATTTGTGTTGATATTTCTTAAAAGAAACCAGGATAACACCACAATTGCTTTCTTTTAAATTTATTAAATATTTCTTTGATATTACTTTTGGCTTTGAAAATATAGAAAAATGCAAGAAAATAAAAAGCTGAAATTAATGCTAAAAATAGTATCAACAAGTCTCAGCTATGGAAATAAAGTCTTACTTCAATAACTTATTACAACTAAGATTATTCCCAGTCTAATTTCATTCCTAAGAACTTTTCAAGTTTGTGATTATAAGGCCTGAAAAAATCAGATAATTGTTGACGAACTTCATTACTAATTTCGGGAGTGTAAGAACCTGTATTTTTTCTAGGAAATTTAGTAATCTGATAATTAGGTACATCAAGAAAATCAAAGAGTTTATTCATAGCTTTGTCTGGCTTATTACTCAATTCTTCACTATGTAAAACTAGTAATTGTTGTCTTGGAAAAAATTCCATTAATTTTTCGATAAAATAGATATATAAGCCAGGTGAAAGTAGTGCTGCATTAGGAATATAACCATTATAAATGTCGATTTCATATCTTAAATCAGAAACTTTATTGATTTCTTCTATCTTGGCTATTCCTTTAAGAATACTTTCTTCTAAATTACTATATTTTTCTCCCTTTCTAATCCTAAAATAATGCTGAGAAAATGCTCGCTCAATTGGATTTCTTAAAATTAGTATTAGCTTGATATTGGGACAAAAATCCCTGATTCTTTTTATTGCTGTTGAATTAATAATATACACAGGAGTCGCTTCTCCAGTAATATAACTAGTTTCATTTTGAATTGCAGGAAAATTTGATTTGTACCAATCTATTCCTAATCTAAATAATCTTTCCTGATCGAAAAATCTTATTTCCTTACGAGCAGCTTCCACAATTTGTGGATGTTGAATTGTATAATCATAGAGCGAAGTAGTTCCACATTTTGCAAAACCCATAATTAAAAAATTAGGCACTTTGAAGCTACCTATACCCCAGTGTTTATTTACAAATTCTGGGTTAGAAATCAAATTATTTTTTTGCGCCAGTTTTTGATTGTATTTCATGGCTTCTTGAATTTTGCCTTGTAAACCAAAGGCATCACTCAGATTTTGATAAGCTAAAATATGGCTGCGATCAGTATCGACTAATTCTTGATGAGATGTACAGATTTTGTCTAATTGCTCTAAGGATAAGTTTGATTTTTGTACCAATCCTTGTAATCTTGAATAAGGATCTCTAAATTGAGGAATAATTTCAATTACTTTGATATAGCATGAGATAGCTAAATCTAGTTCTTCTTGATATCGATAAACATCTCCTAAATTGAGATAAGCTTTATAAAAATCTGATTTAATTTCAATTGCTTTGTAATAACTGGCTATTGCCTCCTTCCAGTTTCGTTTTTTTGTAAAAAATTGCCCTAATTGGTAATAGATTTGACTTGCTTGATCTAGCCTTTCCTGTTTTTTCAAAAGTTTTGTTAGATTATCATAAACCCAAGAAGGCTGTTCTGGCTCTAATTCAATTGCTTTGCTGTAGCTAAGAATTGCTTCTTCGACACTTCCCTGTTGAAATTGTGATTTTGCTATACTACGATAGTTAGCTGTATTTTCTGGCTCTAATTTAATTGCTTTTTGATAAGCAGTGATCGATTCTTTTATCTGCTGGTTTTCGTTCAAAATATTTCCTAAATTTCTGTAAACCCAAGAAGGTTGTTCTGGCTCTAATTCAATTGCTTTTCGATATTTAGAAATTGCTATTTCTCTATTTCCCTTCTGAGCTTGTAATTTTGCTAAACCGCGATAAAGCGAAGAATTCTTTGGTTGCAACTCAATTGCATACTGATATATTTTGATTGCTTCTTCTATTTGATTATTCCGACTAAAAATATTAGCTAGATGTTGATATACCCAAGTTGGCTGTTTTGGATTCAACTCTATAGCTTGACGATAGCTTTGACTAGCAGCTTCCATATCTCCTCGTTCAAATTGAGTTTTACCCAAAATACGATAAGAAACATCGGTTTTTGTCTCGGATGTCAGTGTTTGAGATTCCATAAAACTAATTTCGGTTTGATTGTTGTTGATTACAAGATTTATGCTTGAAAAATAGTAGTTTATTAATTTAAGAATAAATTTTTGATACTACTTGACAAAATTTGGGGGCAATTTTTTCTATTTTGAAGTCTGCAAAAACTTGTTGAATGTAACTTGAATTTTCCTGGAATTTGTCAGTCCATAAATCTTGAGAACAGGCATAATATCTCATGGTAGTACTACGAATGCCTCCTATGATAGTTTGCTCATTTAAATTGTGCCAGGGTAAAGTTCTAGTCTCTTGAATACATTGGTAGAATTGGCGAGCTTTTCTAGATAACAACAAGAAGGTTAACAAGCTAATTCTTCTTTTTAAGATAATTAATTGCTTGTCAGGAGCTTTTACTTGACTCAAACCAAACTTATATTTATCGTCCGGTGCGCTACACTCAGGATCGTTGTCATACAAAGTATCAATGACTTCTAATAACTTATTTTCGTGACCGACAAAATCTTGCAGTACTGTTGAGCGTTCGTGAATGCGATAGGCAACATTACAGTCTGGTACGTATTCTAGTTCGGTTCCAGAACGCAATACTTGAGCTAAATAAAGCCAGTCTTCTCCGTTAGCTAATCCTACTTGAAAAGATTGACTACGAAGTACGTCTGCTTTACCAACTACCGATGCTAAATGAATATTACCGTGCATATCAGAAAAGCTAATTTTTCGTTTGTAGTCGCCAACTGACCATCCCAGTTGATTGAGGTAGTCGTCTACTATTTCTGTACGACAATAAACTCCCTCCCACTGAGGATTTGCTTCTAAAGCTTGAACTCTTTTAGTCAAAGCCTGATTTTCAAATAAATCGTCAGCATCTAAAAAGCCGATATATTTACCTCTAGCAATGCTTAGAGCCACATTACGAGCAAAAGAAACTCCTCTTCCACCAGTATGGTATATTCCTACTCGCGGATCACTTTGACGAATTTGTTCGACAACTGCAACCGTATCATCCATCGAACCATCATTGATTACGATTACTTCCCACTCTTTTAGTTGTTCATCTTGAATACTTTTAATAGAATTGGTAATAGTCTCTGCCGCATTTCTAGCCGGCATAATGATAGATACCAAAGGCTCTCCTGATGCTTGCAATCCATTGACATTTACCCAACTAGGAAGAGAATTGTTTTCTAAAGAAGCTGTTCTTTCTTTCAGTGCAGGAATGTAACTAGAAGTCAAATTGCAAACTTGTTTGCCTATACCTTCGGCGGCAGTCAACCATTTTTGAAGAGTATCGCAATGGGTGAGATAATAGTCATCATAATCGATCGCAAAAAATGCTCCATGAGCTTCCTGGATTACACTCATTTTATTGACAATTTGCGAACTGGGGTCGTGTTTCCAAAAATAGTTATTTTCTTCTAAGGGACGACCATCACAACCCATAATGCCAATTTTGTTAAACAGAGTTGTGGCTAAAGGAAGTAGATACAAAGTTAATACGTTACCAGTTGAAGTTACATGAAAATCTTGGAGTAGATTTAAATTAGGTTGCTCTGCTTTTTGTAGAGGAATGCCAATTACTCTTTTGCTTAATTCTGCGGGTAAGTTGTGTTTGTAGATATGAATATCCCGCATTGGTACAATTAGATGACCGTGAAAATATTCTAAGGCATCACATAAATATTTTCTAAAATCTGCGGCATAGGAAGAACACCCTGCATGAAAGATGGGGTCTGCTGCAACTATTAATCTGGGACTTAAATACTCCATCAAAGTTTTATTTTTGAGCATACTGTTACAGGCAATAGTTTCGCCGTTGTTAAAACGAAAATTATAAGCCTGAGACAGAGAAGGACCAGTCCCAAAAATAAATCCAATATCGGATTGAAGAGATTCTGCTATGTCATGGAGTTTTTCTTGAGATTCGGCTAAGTTGCGCTCGTATTGTTTGTCATTATCAACTACACATTTGAGATAAAAAGAACCAGCAAATTGTTCCTTGTGGTGATCGACTCGCCAGACTTTTTTGGTACGAATTAGATCGCTTCCTGGGTCTTTACTGCTAGAAGGTTTATCTTCCATATTCCAGCAAAGTAAAAAGTTTGCCGATTTGATCTCTTTAACAAAATCATCTACTTCATCGACAAAATTAAAACTAATTTTATCAGTGAAATTGCCATAAAAATCTGCCGCTTTTTCATCTAAATAACTGGGACAGACATCTGGATCAATATCTTTGAAGTTGACAGGAATAGTAATTTTTTCAATCTGCTCAACTAAAGGATTTAAGTACCATAACATTCGATAAAAATGATCTGTATAAGCTGTTTTATCTTGAAATCGAGGATAAAAAGCTATTTTTAAACCCTGTTTAACAGTTGAAACAGACTTTGCTGATGAGCGATCGCCCAAAGTAATTTGAACTTTCTTACGAGAAGAAGATAATTGAGCTTCTAATTGTTTTTGTTTAGCTGTAACCTCTGCTAAGGCGTTAGAAGCTCTGTCTAAATTTGGCTGAATTTTTAAAGTGTTTTGATAACATTTAATTGCTTCTTTAAAATTGCCCTCTGCCTTAAAAGCTTCCCCCAAATGATAATGAGTCCAAAAATATTCTGGTTTTAATTTAATTGCTTGCTGATATGCTACGATCGCTTGTTGATTGTCTCCTGTTTTATGATAAAAATTTCCCAATCGATGATAGTAAAAATAGTAGTCAGGTCTTAACTCAATAGCACGACAATAGACATCAACTATTTCCGACCAGCGTTTTAGCTTTTCTAAAGGAGTGGCTAGGAGATCGTATAAATTAGGATTAGGAGAAATTTCGATTGCTTGACGATAACTAGCAATAGCCTCTTCATATTTGTGCAGTTTTACCTGTATAGTGGCTAATTTGCCATAAGTTTCGGTAAAATCGGGTTGCAGTGCAATTACAGCTTGATATAAATGCTCTGCTTGTTTTAGATTACCTTCTTTGACAGATTTATCAGCTAAATTCAGGCAATCTTGTGCCGAGCAGTCTAATTTATTATCTTGGTGATTAGCAACTGTCATTGCAGTAAATTTATCTAATTCTGGATGCTTGGCTTTAGCTAAAGCTTGGGATAAAGTTTCTTTTACCCAACTAGGTTGATTTTCATCTAATTCAATTGCTTTTTTAAATGCAGCGATCGCTCTTGTCCAATCTTCTTGTTGAGTGTAAACTTGTCCTATACCGCGATAAGCCAAAGAATTATCTGGCTGTAATTTAATTGCCTCCAGATAAGCTGCAACTGCTTCGTTTAATTGATTTTGGTTTCTTAAGGCATTCCCTAAGTTGCTATAAGTCCAAAAAGGCTGTTTTAATCCTAGTTTGATTGCTTGGTAATAATTAGCAACAGCTTCTGCCCAATTGGCTTTCTGAGATTGAGCTTGTCCTAAACTATCATAAACATCTGCACTATTGGGTTCTACATTGATCGCCTTCTGGTAAGCATCAATAGCTTCATCTAATTGATTTTTTTGTCTTAAGGCATCTCCCAGATTTTTGTAGATCCAAAATGATTCTTGTAATCCTCGCAATTCTATGGCAGTTTGATAATTAGATATTGCTTTTTCAAAATTTCCTGATTGGGCTTGTACCTGCCCTAATAAATTGTATAATTCAGGATTGTTTGGTTGTAATTCTATTAAATTTTGATAAGCCAAGATTGCTTGGTCAAACTGATTTACTTGTCTAAGATGATTGGCAGCTCTTAAAGCATCTTCAATGCTCACGACCTTATTTTTAAATGACATTTGTTTTTTCTCTCTATTGAGTATTACTGAAAACCTATATTTTTATCTCAATATTTGATAGTCAAACACCTAAAAATTGCAATCAAACAAGCTTAATGTTAAACATATAAACTCAGATGACTGTATTTAAAATAATTGCTAATTGTATTTGTATAATAAATTTTCCTCAATAGACTGATGTTCTTCTCAAACAAATCTGTTTTAGCACTTGAAAATCTATTTGCAAAGGGTACGAACAGTAAAAATTTGGTAGTAAATTCACTGTAAGTAAATTTACTTAATTAAAAGTACGGAAAATGACAATCTAAGATAGATCTGCTGAGAGTAAAATTACTGAGAAAAATGTTATGTACAATACTATTTAAAATAAAAGAGGGAGTTAGTTAAGTGTCCTTTGTTATTGATTATTCGTCATTGGTAGTTTCTTCTGTTTATTCAATGACTAATGAGTGAAAAAACTGATACTCTGAATTGAGTACTAATCTTACAGAATAAATTTGACAATGCTTCGTTTGTTTTCTAGTTTGACTGTCACGATCATAGTTGTTGCCAGTAGTTATATTTTTAGCAGTAGTGCTATCGCTGCTACTTCCAGTTTAGGAATCCATAACGGTTATCTATCAAACTGTCCCGAATCTCCTAATTGTGTTGTCAGTCAAAACAGCGATCAAACTCATGCGATCGCGCCAATCCCATATCATACAGATTTATCTACAGCACGGGAAACTTTACTTAAAGTGCTTTCTGTAGTTCCTCGAACTACGATTATTCAACAAGCCGACAATTATGTTCTGGCTGAGGCAAAAAGCCGTATTTTTGGTTTTGTTGACGACGTAGAGTTTTACTTTCCTGAAAATGAACCAGTCATTCAAATGCGATCGGCTTCTCGTGTGGGAGAATCAGATTTAGGAGTTAATCGTAGGCGTTTGGAACAAATTCGGCTGGCGTTGCAAGATTTAAATATATGAACTACCCCTGGTTCACTTTATTTCTTACCCTTGATCGGTTATTCTTTTGTCTGAATATAAACTCTATTTAAAAGTGAAGATAACAAAAAACCTCGCTTTTGGATAAGCTAGTTAAGGATAGCTAGCTTCGTGGGTGGCAGAGAGAGGAATCGATTGAGCAAGCACATAACCCTGATAGACCGAATACAAGCACAAGCGGAAGCGCAGCCGCACAAGGTAGCATTTACCTTTTTAGCTGATGGCGAAACTGAATTAGACCGCCTGACGTATGGACAATTAGACCGCCAAGCACGAGCGATCGCCCGTCTGTTACATATTCATCAGGCGCAAGGGAAAAGAGCTTTATTACTCTATCAACCAGGATTGGAGTTTATTACGGCTTTTTTGGGTTGTTTGTATGGGGGTGTAGTAGCAGTACCAATTTATCCTCCCCGTGCCAATCGTTCTCTATCTCGCTTGCTAGCTATTGTTAATGATGCTGAAGCAGATTTTGCCCTAACTACTGAATCGCTGCAAGAACAAATTGAAACCAAACTACAGGCCGAATATCCCGCAGCCACAATTAAATTTATTGCTACCGATACTTTAGAGGTTAGTTTAGCGGAAAATTGGCAAAAGCCATTATTAACTTCCGAAAGTTTAGCATTTCTACAATATACTAGCGGTTCTACTGGTAAACCTAAAGGGGTAATGGTCAGTCACGGCAATTTGCTGGCTAATTCTATCTCGATTAACCGTTGTTTTCGTAACAGTCCCCAACAGACGGCCGTATCTTGGTTGCCTCCCTATCATGACATGGGGTTGATCGGCTGTATTATTCAACCGATGTACGTGGGATTGTCCATGTATCTCATGGCACCGGTTACCTTTTTACAGCGTCCCTATCGCTGGCTGCAAGCTATTTCCCGTTATCAGGCTAGTACTAATGGAGGGCCGAATTTTGCCTACGATCTCTGTGTCGATCGCATTACTCCCCAACAAAGGGACAAATTAGACCTCAGTTGTTGGGAATTGGCTTTTAGCGGCGCAGAACCGGTTCGGGCAGCTACTATCGAACGTTTTAGCGAATATTTTGGTAATTGTGGGTTTAACAAATCGGCTTTTTATCCCTGCTATGGCATGGCAGAATCAACCCTAATAATTACTGGGGGAGATAAATATGCACCCATTGTCAGTCGTAATTTTAATAGTGATAAGTTAGCAGAAAATCAAGCTGTAGAAACTACAGATGATCAAAATAGCACTACTTTAGTAAGTTGTGGTCAAAATATAGCGGGTCAAACTCTGGCGATCGCCAATGTGGATACTCTAACTCAATGTGACGATGGGGAAATTGGGGAAATTTGGGTTAAAAGCGATAGTGTAGCACGGGGCTACTGGAATCGTCCTGAACTCACTGCATCCACCTTTGAAGCAAAATTTAACGATACGGGAGAAGATGGTTTTTTACGCACGGGGGATTTAGGATTCATCTACCAGGGAGAGTTGTTTGTCACTGGCAGGTTAAAAGATTTAATTATTATTCGAGGACGCAACTATTATCCTCAAGATCTTGAATTAACTGTAGATCATGCTCACGAAGCAGTTCGTGCAAGTAACGGTGCGGCTTTTGCTGTAGAAATTGACGGGACGGAAAAATTAGTTATCGTTCAGGAAATCGAACGTACTCACCTGCGGAAATTAAACCCAGATGCAGTTACCAAAGCCATCCGTCAGGCAGTATCCCAACAACACGAATTGCAACCCCAGGCAGTAGTTTTACTCAAAACTGGCAGTATTCCTAAAACCTCTAGTGGTAAAATCCAACGTCATGCTTGTAAAGCTGGTTATTTAGCTGGTAGTTTGAATGTAGTTGGGGAATGGGAAGCAGGGAAAGGTGAACGGGTAATAGGTAATAGGGAACAGGAAACACTAGGGGCATCAAGCAAAAGGTCGCCCATCATATCAGTTAACCAGCAACAAAATGAAATTCAAAATTGGTTGGTAGAAAATCTGGCACGGCGTTTAGAAGTACCTACGACAGAAATTGATATTAATGAACCCTTTGCCAATACTGGTTTGGATTCTGTACAAGCAGTTAGATTGTCTGCGGATTTAGAAGACTGGTTAGATGTTAAATTATCTCCTACTATTGCTTACGATTACCCAACCATTGCCAGTCTCGCAGCATATTTAACCGATAATTCACGAAGTGGAAGGAAGCCCTGCGGCGGTCTCACGCATCCGAGGAGACCTCGGATGTCGCCACCTTGGCTTTTCAAGCCAGGGTCTCTTCCACCCACTATGGGCGATTCCGGAATCGCCCCTACTGCCCAATCCTCCATCGCTATAGTGGGTATGGACTGTCGTTTTCCTGGGGCAAATAATCCAGATGAATTTTGGCAACTGTTAAGGGATGGTAAAGATGCCATTACTCAAAGCGATCGCTGGGGGCAACCTACTTGGGGCGGATTTATTGATGATGTAGATAAGTTCGATCCGCAATTTTTTGGTATTACTCCCCGCGAAGCCAATTACATCGACCCCCAACAGCGACTGTTATTAGAAGTTAGTTGGTCGGCTTTAGAAGATGCTGCGATCGCTCCTGAAACATTGGCAGGTAGTAGAACTGGTGTATTTGTCGGTATTAGTAGTAGTGATTATTCCCAGTTAAGGTTTCACTATGGGGTAGATGTAGATGCCTATACAGGCACGGGAAATGCCCATAGTATCGCAGCAAACCGTCTTTCCTACATCTTAGACCTGAGAGGCCCTTCTCTGGCTATAGATACCGCTTGTTCTTCCTCTCTGGTGGCAGTTCATCTGGCAATTCAAAGTTTGAGAAACGGAGAATGCGATCGCGCCATTGTGGGGGGAGTTAATTTGATGTTGTCTCCCGAATTGACAACAACCTTTTCTCTTGCGGGAATGATGGCAGCCGATGGACGTTGTAAGACTTTTGATGCTGCTGCCGATGGTTATGTTCGGGGTGAAGGATGCGGTGTAGTAATTCTCAAGTCTTTAGACAAAGCGATCGCTGATGGAGATAAAATTCTGGCATTAATTCAAGGATCGGCAGTTAATCAGGATGGACGCAGTAATGGTTTGACTGCCCCTAATGGACTGGCCCAACAAGAAGTAATTCGTCAGGCCTTGGCTAATGCGGGGGTTAAGTCAGAAGAAATTGGTTATATCGAATCTCACGGTACGGGTACATCTTTGGGAGATCCCATTGAGGTAAATTCTCTCAAAGCAGTATTATCTGGGGACAATCCTTGTTATTTGGGTTCGTTAAAAACTAATATCGGGCATTTAGAAGCGGCGGCGGGAATTGCTGGTTTGATTAAAACTGTATTGTGCTTGCAGCATGAAACAATTCCTCCTAATTTACATTTCCAACAGTTAAATCCCCACATCGATTTAGCAGACAGTGCGATTGCCATTCCCTCCCAACTGCAACCCTGGACGAGCGATCGCTCTAAATGGGCGGGAGTTAGTTCTTTTGGGTTTGGCGGTACTAATGCTCATGTTATTTTGGGAGACGGGGAGACAGGGAGACGGGGAGACGGGGAGACAAGGAGACAAGGAGACAGGGAGACAAGGAGACGGGGAGACAAGGAGACAGGGAGACAGGGAGACAAGGAGACAGGGAGACAAGGAGACGGGGAGACGGGGAGACGGGGAGACGGGGAGATAAGGAGACGGGGAGACGGGGAGATAAGGAGACGGGGAGATAAGGAGACGGGGAGACAAGGAGACGGGGAGACAAGGAGACAAGGAGACGAGGAGACAGGGAGACGAGGAGACGGGGAGACAAGGAGACGGGGAGACAAGGAGACGGGGAGACGGGGAGATAAGGAGACAAGGAGACAAGGAGACGGGGAGACGGGGAGATCGAGAACGAGATTTACACTTGTTAACTTTATCGGCAAAAACCGAATCTGCGTTAAGAGATTTAGTTCGACAATATGGAGATTATGTAACTTCTCATTCTCAAGTACCTGTAGGAGATATCTGTTTTACTGCTAATACAGGGCGCAATCATTGGGATATCCGTATGGCAATAGTTGCCCGATCTCATGAGGAATTAACCGCTAAATTAAATGATTATCTGGAAAACCGAGATTTAGGAATTAGTAGCCAGAAAAATTCTCCCAAAATTGCTTTCTTGTTTACAGGACAGGGTTCGCAATATGTGGGTATGGGCGATCGCTTGTATCGCACCCAACCAATATTTCGTAAGGCTTTAGATCGCTGTGGGGAAATTTTACAATCCTATTTAGGAATGTCTCTCATTGAGATACTCTATCCCAATTCTGAGTCTTCTCTTTTAGATGAAACTATCTACACTCAACCCGCCATTTTTTCCTTAGAATATGCCCTGGCGCAGATGTGGATGGATTGGGGTATTATACCTAATGCAGTGATGGGTCACAGTGTTGGAGAATACGTCGCCGCTACTATTGCTGGGGTATTTAGTTTAGAAGATGGTTTAAAACTAATTGCCCAACGGGGTAAATTAATGCAAGCCTTACCTCAAGAAGGGTCGATGTATGCGGTTTTTGCTTCTGAAGAATTAATCAAGTCATTAATCGCGCCTCTAGCCGATCGGGTGGCGATCGCGGCAATCAATAACTATCAAAGTGTGACGATTTCGGGAGAAACTCACGCCCTAGAACAAATAATTAGCAAGTTAGAATCTCAGGGAATTAAATACAAACAATTAAATGTTTCTCATGCTTTTCATTCCCCGTTGATGGCAGCAATGCTGGAAGATTTTACTACTGTGGCTAAAACAGTAAGTTACCATGCACCACAAATACAATTAATTTCTAATGTTACGGGAGAAATAGCTAAAGAGGAAATTGCCACTCCAGAATATTGGGTAAACCATATTGTTAACCCAGTGCGGTTTGCTGACGGAATGAAAGCTTTACAACAACAAAATCACGAGATCTTTTTAGAAATTGGTGCTAAACCGATCTTATTAGGAATGGGTAGGGCGATCGGACAAAGCAATACTAAAAAATCTCCTTTAGCAACTATGTGGTTGCCTAGTTTGCGTCCTAGAAAATCGGATTGGCAACAAATTTTACAAACTCTAGCAAGTTTATATGTCAGGGGAATAAAAGTAAATTGGTCTAATTTTGACCGCGATTATGCCAGACAAAAAGTTAGTTTACCCACTTATCCTTTCCAAAGACAGAGTTATTGGTTAGAGAAACAAGAGAGAACTGAAAATAAAAATGTAGTAGTTAATTTTAAGGATAATAAATTAGCTTTACCTGGCTTTTATCAATTAGATTGGCAACTCAAAACCGATTGGAATGAAACAGTTACAGATAATCATAAGTGGTTGATTTTAGGGGCAGAATCTAGTTTAAAATCGCTAGAAAATATAGATCAAGAATTCATAATGTGCAGCGATCGCTCTGTCCAAAGCGATACCTTAAAACAGATATTTAATGATTATCCCGATATTTCTAAAATAGTTTATCTTTGGGGGGCTATCGAATCAGAAATTAATTCGATTGAAGATATTTATCGCTATCAACAAGCTAACTGTACCGCAGTTATTAATTTAATTCAAAGTCTATTCCAACAGAGAACTAACTTACCCGTTTGGTTGGTAACGAGAAACAGTCAGAAGATCAATAATCAGATAAATACCGAGGCAGTTGCTGCTAGTTGTCTTTGGGGATTAGCTAATGCGATCGCCCTCGAACATCCCGAATATTGGGGCGGAATTATTGATTTAGATAGCGATACCCAAATTAATAGTTTAATTCAAATTATTGATCATAACCAAGAAGACCGCATTGCTTTACGGGGAGAGCAAATTTATGTTTCCCGTTTGGTGGAAGTTAAGAATTCTGAGCTTAACAATAATCCTATTCAACTAGATACTAATGCTAGTTATATGATTACAGGAGGATTGGGGGCATTAGGCTTACAAATTGCCCAATGGTTAATTAAAAAAGGTGCAAAACATTTAATTTTAACTAGTAGAAATAATCCTTCTGAGTCCGTACAAACTAAACTCGATCGCCTCAGAGAAACGGGAGTCACTATTGAAGTTATTGCCGCTGACGTATCGAACTACGAAGATGTCAAAAAAATATTTAAATCCCCATCCCCCCTAGCCCCCCTTGATAAGGGGGAAATTGGAGGGATTAAAGGCATTATTCATGCAGCAGGAGTATTAGATGACGGCGCATTACAGAGTCAAACTTGGTCGCGATTTACTACTGCCATTACCCCGAAAATTATGGGGGCCTGGAATTTACATACCTGTAGTCAAGATTTAGATTTAGACTTCTTCGTCATGTTTTCTTCTGTCGCCTCCTTAATCGGATCACCAGGACAGAGTAATTACAGTGTAGCCAATGCCGGTTTAGATGCGATCGCCCGTTACCGTCGTAGTTTGAATTTACCTGCCACCAGTATCAATTGGGGCCCTTGGGGAGATGCTGGAATGGCTGTTACTCAAAAGTTTAACCTCAAAGGATTAGATCTAATCGATCCTAACTCTGGTTTGGCTGCCTTAGAAAAAGTCTTAAGTAATAATTTCACTCAAATAGGAGTAATCTCTGCTGACTGGAATCAATTGAGTCAACAATTTCCCTATATCCGCGAATCTAATTATTTTGCCGAGTTAATTACAACCTCATCTACTGCAACCAAGAATAAGGGAATATTTGCCGAATTATTAGCAACTCCTGTAGAAGCAAGAACAGCTTATTTAACAGACTATTTACTCAAGGCGATCGCCCAAATTATGGAGGTGGATAAAAATCAACTTTCGACTACCGCCAGTCTCATCGATCTAGGTATCGATTCTTTGATGGTAATGGAAGCAATCAATCAGCTAAAGGGTGACTTGCAGTTAATGCTATATCCCAGGGAATTTTACGAACATCCCCAAATTGAAAATTTAGCCGCCTATTTAGCCAGTGAATTTAGCAAAACCCACCGTAGGGACGAACGGCCGTTCCCCCAAACCTCAACCATCAACCAACAATCAAAATTACCACCTGCGGTATTTATTCTTTCTAGTCCCAGATCGGGTTCGACTTTGCTGCGGGTAATGCTAGCAGGACATCCCGCTTTATACTCTCCTCCAGAACTGCATTTATTACCTTTCAATACAATGACAGAGAGAGAAGCAGAATTAGGTATTTCTCAACTAGGAGAAGGCTTAAAACGAGCTTTTATGAGCTTAAAAGATATTGATGCAGCAGAAAGTCAGAAATTAGTAGACAATTTAATTAAAGAAAATCTTTCCATTCCAGAAGTTTATCAACTACTGCAACAACTAGCAGGCGATCGCACATTAATTGATAAGTCTCCTACCTATGCCAACCAACGGGAAACGATCAATAAAGCCGAAACCATCTTTAACAATGCCAAATACATCCATTTAGTACGCCATCCCTATTCCGTCATCGAATCCTTTGCGCGGATGCGGATGGATAAACTGATCGGTTCGGAAGATACTAACCCCTATAAACTAGCAGAATCTATTTGGAGAGAGAGCAATCAAAATATCCTCAATTTTTCCCGAGAAATTGACCCAGAACGCTACTATTTAGTTAAATACGAAGAATTAGTCCGTCAACCCCAAGAGGTAATGCAGGGTATCTGTAATTTCCTAGATATTACTTTCAATCCTGCGGTTTTAACCCCCTATCAGGGCGATCGCATGACAGACGGAGTGCATCATAATTCCATGTCTCTAGGAGATCCTAACTTTAGCGGACGTAATTCTATCGAGACACAATTAGCCGAAACTTGGCGGGAAATCAAACTACCCCACGTTTTGGGTTCTTATACCCAACAAATTGCCCGCAATCTCAATTACCAACTAACCGAAGCAGTCAATACCGATTCCGTCGACCTATTGATGCAGGAAACCCTGTTGAACATCCGAGGCCTCCGCATCTGTCTCTGTACCTGGGGACCAGAAGAGGGTCCAATTATTCTCTGTTTGCACGGTATTCTTGAACAGGGTGCGGCTTGGTCGGAAGTCGCCATTCGCCTGGCACAAAAAGGTTATCGGGTAATTGCCCCAGATTTACGAGGACACGGCAGAAGCGATCGCGTGGGTAAAGGTGGTTCTTATAATTTAATCGATTTCTTGGGAGATATCGATGCGATCGTCGAAAATTTAGCAGGAAGAGCTTTTACCTTAGTGGGACACTCTCTAGGTTCGGTTTTGGGGGCAGTTTTTACTACCATTCGACCCCAAAGAATTAAAAACATCGTCTTAGTAGAAACTATCCTACCTACAGCCTCAGAAGAAGATGACCCCGCCACCCAATTGGCGCAACAGTTAGATTACCTCTCTTCTCCCCCCGAACATCCCGTATTCCCCAATGTCGAAGCGGCCGCCGAACGTCTGCGTAAAGCTACCCCTGCCATTTCTAAATCCCTAGCAATGCTACTAGCAGAAAGAATTACCGAACCCTGTGAAGGAGGTGTTCGATGGCGTTGGGAGCCTTTATTGAGAACCAGGGCGGGTATCAGCTTCAATGGACTTGGGCGATCGCGCTATCTCAAACTGCTACAAAAAATTACCGTCCCCATTACCTTGGTTTATGGCGATAAAAGCAACTTCAACCGCAAAGAAGACTTACACAAACAACAAGAAGCCATGCCTAACGCCACAAAAGTAGTCGTATCAGGAGGACATAACCTACCGTTAGAGTCTCCTTCTGCTTTAGCCAAAATAATTAACAGTGCAGTGGCTTTAACTAATAAATTAATTCCTTAATCTAATAAATTAAATACACGACAGCTTAGAAGTTTACTGAATATTTATCGTTCTACCACCCGAACCAAATATCCGAAATGCTAGTTCTGTATCGACTGTTTGGGGTTCCCAGCCTACATTAAAACCTTTATCCCAAGCTTTCTGTCTAGCTGCTCTAAAAGCTTCGTAACTATCTGCTTTGACAATAAATGCCAAAAATTCAGTTTCAGGATTTATGTCTTTGAGAATTGTTTGAAATTCTGAATTATCTTTACTTAATTCGGCTGAAGTTTCTCCCCTAACCGAACTTTTTGGTTCATAAACCATGTGTTCGCCAACTAATCGAACGTTATAGTATTTATTTGTAGTTTGAAAATTTTTTACTGCATTAAGAATCTTATTTCTACAAATGCGATAATCATCAATTCGATTTAAATAATAACGATATAAACTGGGGTCGATATAATTGGGAATTTCGGGTTCATAACAGGTAGGTAAGGAAGAAGCTAACTTTTTAAGTTGACTACCAACTTCCTCGTCATAAAGATAATTAACCCTTTGATCTCGAACCTCAAAGAAACGAGCTTGTTTATCACTCTTAGTAACTAAAGGAGTTCTAATAGTTGTGGTAGCCTGAGCAGCTACAAGATATACAAACAAAGAGATAAATACTAATACACCTACTGTATTAGTGAGAACATCTAGAAAAGAGTCTAAATTTTGACTTTGATTAACTTGATTTAAATATTTTCTTTTTTTCATTATTTATTTTTGTTTTATTTTAAGTTCCCAATCTTGGTCTATTGGTTCATAACCGATATCAATCCCCTCAGACTCAATTAATTCTCTAATTTCTTGAAAAATTTCAACGCCGTCGGGTCGAATAGCTATAATTAAATATTCTGTTTCTTGTGCTTTAATTTCAGAAAGAAATGTATCAAAAATGGAGTTTGTTTGGTTTATATCTTCAATTGAAATAAATTCTTCAGTAGGGTGAATAATTACACCATCACTTTGACATTCAATATAGCGAGGTGTTTTATTTTGATTTATAGAACTATCATTCTTAGCAATGATATTGACTTTTTTATTGCTAGCGGATGCTTGAACAACTAGCAAAATTATTATTAGAATTAAAGTCCCAATAGTACAAAATAAAACAGATAAAAAAGGAAATAATTCTATTTCGGCTGAAGGAGAGTTAGAACGGTCGTGCATTATAATTTGCTATTTTGATTCTTTTCTTCAACTAATACAAGGCGACGAGGCAAATTTAATTCTTTGAGAACGGGTTCAAGTTGTGCCAGATTATCACTTACTCGCTCTAAAACTTTGTCCAATTGAGATGATATTCCCAGAGATTCTGGACTGTTATTTAAGCCCTGCTGAAGCTGTGTGATTACAGTCACTCGGTTTTCTAAAGCCTTAGTTGTTAACTCTATTTGCTCTAATAACTGAGTATTTGCTGCTTTGATTTTTGTCACTTCTTCGACAAACTTTTGACTCGAATCAGTAGCTAATGGTTCGACTGTATTTTGTGTTTTATCCTTTAGTTTTACCAGTAAGTGATCGTTAAGATAAATATCAACTGCTAACAACAATTGAGATTCTAAACGTTCTATTGCTACCAAAGGAAGCATAATTAAGACACTAAGCAATAACGCCAAAAGGGTAGTATCAAAAGCAACCGCTAAACCAGTTGTAACTAAACCAATTCCTTCCTTTATTTGTTCAATCTCTTCAGCACTACCCAAAAAACTAGAAAATCCATTAACTGCTGAACTAATTCCTACTACAGTTCCAACAAAACCCATAAGTGGAATAGCCCAGATTAAAATTCGAGGTAATACATAAGAAGATGCAGAAGCAGCAGTATAAAATGAAGAGTCATCAGAAATAAATTCTGCTACTGTTGTTCTATTTCCTGAATTAATATAGGCTGCCAAAACTCTACCGCAGCGAATAGCGACGAAACTTTTACCTTGAGACAAGCTTTTTTCAAGATTAGCAAGCTCGTAAGAATCATGATTTTCAAAATTGATATGCTCAGGAATTAAATTCTTAGATAATTTTTTCCATTCAGAACGAACCCTAGCAAACTTAAATGAGGTAAAAACTGCTACACTGCTAGCCATCAAAACAACAATGTATTGAGTAAAACCCCGTTTATACAATAAGCTACCAATGTAAGAATTTATAAATAAAAGGCATACTCCATAAATAACAATTGTTAGGAAAATTGCGATAGGCACAATTTTTACTAGATCAATGTCTAAAATATCGTGAAAAGATTTTATCGGTTTTGTGTTTATGTAATTTTTCCGAGTTTTACTCATGGTTATATTTGAGTTTTCATTACTCAATAAGTAAACTTAATTACTTATATATTTCCCAATTAAATTAGTAAAATTAAACAGTAAAAATACTTACTAAATTATTCCAATTTTTAGGTACAGTTAATAATGCAATTAACAGTGCAGTGGCTTTAACTAATAAATTAATTCCTTAATTATTAATTACTAACAAGTAGATTTACAATTTAAATGCACATTAGACTTATGCGCAAAAATAAGTATTAAAATCAAAAGTTATTAGTTTTTCGTAAGGGCGGGGCTTGTGTCGTCCGTCATTTGTCATTCGTCATTTGTACTCAAATCGCCAGGATTAAAGACTTATGCTCATAGGTCTATTAGCTTAATAGATTACTTTAACCTCTTATTTTAATACCTTTGAAAATTATTTTACGTTGATAGTATAATCTTCACTATCACGGGTGAGATGAGGACTATAACAAGGATCATTCTCAATCAACTTTTCCCAGTTGGTTTGCATATAATTTATTTCTTGAGTAAAACGCATTTGCTTTTCAACAGAATCGTCTTTACCTCTACTTTTTGATTCGTAGTGATATAAAACCACATGGGGTAAATAAATATTGCGATATCCTTTTTCAACTAACTTAAGACAAAAATCAACATCATTAAACGCCACAGCCAATTGTTCTTCAAAACCGCTTACTTCTTTAAATACTTCTCGCCGACACATCAAACAAGCTCCTGTCACCGCAGAATAATTATTAATAGTAATAACTTGACAGAAATATCCTGGTAGTAATGAAGGATAGCCTTTGTGACTATGATTAGCAACACCACCAATTCCTAAAACTACTCCTGCGTGTTGAATGGTTTTATCGGGATATAAAAGTAATGCACCTACCGCACCAATTGATGGTCTTTGAGCTTGTTCCACCATTGCTTCAACCCAATCATTACTAATAATTTCTGTATCATTATTCAAAAATAAGAGATAATTTCCCTGACTTTTTTCAACAGCATAATTATTAATTTGAGAATAGTTAAAGGGAATATCATAGCGGTAACATTTAAATCTTGCTGGCTCTTGCTTTTTCCAAGATTCAAAACATTCAAAAGTGGCTGATTCTTGACTACCATTGTCAATCACAATTACTTCGTAGTTGGGATAGGTAGTCTTAATAAAAATAGACTTTAAACAGGTATTTAAAGTTGTGGATAAATCTCTAGTAGGAATAATAATACTTACAAGTTGCTTCTCCTTGATTTCATATCTAGTAGTATACAAACCAGGATAACCAGAAACAGGAATTATTTTGCCTGGCTCTTTTCTTCTTACTAAAGCTTCTGATAAAGCTTTTTGAGCAGCTTCGTAAGCGTAGGGTTTAGCAGAAGCACCAGATGCAGCCGATTCAGAATGAATTCGCCAGTGATAAAGAACTTTAGGAATATGAAAAATTTTGTTAGTTTTTTCCGTAAATCTTAAGACTAAATCGTAATCCTGACTGCCTTCAAACCCAACTCGAAAATTACCTATTTCAGTAATAATTGAACGACGATAAACACCTAGATGACAAGTATACATCCGAGTCAAAAAAGAGTCGGGACACCAATCCATTTTGAAAAAAGGATCTTTGTGCCAATTAGTTTCATCAATCTTATCCTCATCGGAATAAATCATATCAGCTTCAGGATGTTGATTGAGCAACATAACCATTTCGTAAAGAGCATGGGGTGCTAACAAATCATCATGATCTAATAAAGCAATATATTCTCCTGTAGCTATCTCTAAAGCTGAATTGGAAGCGCGAGAAATATGACCATTTTCTTCACGAAAAACTACTTTAATTCGAGAATCTTTTTGGGCGTATTCTTCTAAAATTTCTTTGACATAAGGTTTAGTAGAACAATCATCAGCTAAACATAATTCCCAATCAGGATAAATTTGTTTTAAAACTGATTCAATTGCTTGGCGAAAAAAAGCTTCTGGAGGATTATAAACTGGGACAATTATGCTAATTTTAGGTTGATAAGAAAGAAGTGATAATGTTTCGCTCATCCTAGTTAAATCAATTTGTCTGGGATAGTGTTTGTTCAACCATTGTTGATATTTGCTATCTTTACTAGGAGGAATATCTTCATCAGTTCTGGTGACTAGTGGTTCTGGGTATACTAAAGATTTAGCTAATTTTGGTAGTTTATCTCGAAATATTTTAGTAAAGATGTATTCCCAACCTTTTTCTTGTAACCGCGCTATTCTATAGTTTAGCGTTGAGTTTACTACAGATGGAATTGATGAATTATTTGTAGCCAAAGAATTGAGATAAGCTTGATAAACTTCATCTTTATGGTTGAGATTTAATGCTTGTTTCCCGTTTAACCAAAATGTTCTCATTTGCCAGAATTTACTGCTTTCCATTGCAGTAATCAAGTTCTGTAATTGCGTTTGTTGATGCCGATTTTTTTGCAGTTGTTGTTGGGATTGGCTTAATTCGCTTTGAGTTTGTTGTAGCTTGCGTTGGGATTGATTTAATTCAGCTTCAGTCTGTTGTAGCTGTTGTTGAGATTTGCTTAATTCGCTTTGAGTTTGTTGTAGTTGAACCGCAAGTTCAGCTACTTCTTTTTGCTGTTCTTGTTTAGACCAACTTTCAGCTACAGCAGTTCCTAATCGCACAAAACTCTCTCTAATTTGAAAAACCAGTTCAGAATTGGAGTTAGCTTCAAAAAGAGCGAACGCATTTTCAGGAAGATTTTTTCCTACACCTAAAACACCAAGACCATGATAATGGAGAAAAGAAAAGTGAGGATATTGTTGACTTAACTCCTGCCAAAGTTGCCAAACACCAAAACCCCTTTCTCGAACGTTAATGTCATGAAAAACTACTATTGCACGATCTGAAAGTTTAGTAAACCAAGTTTCATAGTCATGTTTAACCGCTTCGTAAGTATGCAAACCATCAATATGAAGAAGATCGATACTTTGATCTGGAAAATGACTAACTGCTTGATCGAAAGTTGAACGAATTAGACGCGAAAGGCTACCATATTTGGGATCATGGTAGGCAGATAATTGAGTAAAAACTTCTTCTCCGTACAAACCAGAGTGTTCATCTCCTTCCCAGGTATCTACAGCATAGCTTTTGGTATTTAGTTGTAATTTTTGGATAGCCTGGTTAAAAGCGCAGAAAGAAACACCGTAGTGCGTGCCTAATTCTACAAAAGTTTTGGGCTGAAGATTTTCGATTAACCAAAAAGCAAAGGGAACATGACCGTACCAAGCTGAAGGTGTAAGCCACTCAGCTTTCATAATAGTTGTAGGGGAAAAAAGGGAAGATATTAATGGGTGGTTCATGTTGTCCAAAAGCATTAATAGAGGCTGGGTGAATTTTCCCCCTCATGATAAAAGGGATAGCAGTAAAATAACAACTAAAAGTGAGCTAATTATTGAATTGTAATTAAATGCGATCGCGTTTATGGTAAAACTTTTACTATATTTACTATTTTCTTTAATTAAACGTGATATATTTTCTAACAGTAAATTATTATTCAGTACCTTTAATTGATCGACTTATTAAGTCTTTACCTCAAAATGATTATCAAATAATAATTGTTAATAATTCTCCAGAGGATTTAGAAATTAAACAACTGCAACAAAATAATGTTCACATTTTAGAAACTGAAGCTAATTTAGGTTTTGGCCGCGCTTGTAATCTTGGATTAAAGTATATTTATCAACAAAATCTTCAAGCTATAGTTTGGTTAATTAATCCTGATGCTTATTTTAAATCAGTCGATGTAACCCTTACTTATACTATTTTTACTCAATATCCCCAAATCTCTATTTTAGGAACTACTATTTATACTCCTAATGGCGAGATTTGGTTTGAAGGAGGTCGTTTTATTCCTAGTTTAGGTACTATTAAATCAAGCAATTTATTAACAGATTGCGGTCGTAACTTTTATATCAATTGCGATTGGGTAAGTGGCTGTAGTTTATTAATTAATCTGAAAAATTTTTCAGAATGTCCTCAATTCAACCCAAAGTATTTTTTATATTACGAAGACTTTGATTTTTGTCGTCGTTATGCTGCTCAACAACATCAAATTGCTATTACGAATAAAATATCGGTTATTCACGAACCTTCTACTATTACCAATCGCAATCTAGTCAATAAATATAAACATAGTACCTATAGTTATCTAATTACTCTCCATCAATATTGCTCACCCTTCATCTTTTATTTAAGACTATTGCGTTTAATGATTCATGGAGTGATTATCTTACCCATTAAACCTAAAATAACTGTGGGAAAATTTTTAGGATTATGTCAATATTGGGGAATTAAACTTGATTAGCGGTACTTAAAGTAGCTAAAATACACAGATATTAAGCTAATGTGCGTTTAAATTGTGAATTTACTTGTTAGTAATTAATATCTTCCTCCCCTGCTCCACGGTCGTCACAAGCTTTGGAGGAAACCTCCAAAGACGCGACCTCCTCTGCTCAATCTTAAGTAACCAATTTAAATGCGATCTGAGCTTAAGCGTTGATTGCTTTCTGATACACGAGTTTGATTTTTTGGGCGATCGCCTGCCAATGGTAATTCTCTTGAACATAGTCTAAGCACGCTTGACTGCTAGGTAAAAAGCGATCGCCTGATAAGGCTTCGATAATTCCTCTGGCAAGTTGTTCTGGTTGATA
>JBHJNX010000114.1:0-3467 GCA_050330335.1 Pleurocapsa sp.
CGGCATTTTTGCCCAATTATTTCCGAACAGATGCAGCTATTTTCTATGAGAGAGAGCGTTGGAGAGCAGGACTCAATTTTACCAATCTGTTTGATGAAACTTACTATGAAACTGCTCAAGGCAGAAACATTATTTATCCTGGTGCGCCTTTTACTGTGCAAGGAACAGTATCAGTAGAGTTTTAAACAATAGCAAGTAGGTAGGGGCAAACATTCGTCCCTACAAGTAGCTTAAAAATTTTCCTCCTCTCATGTCCAAACTACGTCATTTACTAATCATCGGAATTTGTACCCTCATCTTAATCGTAGCTTGCGATCGCTCTCCTAATTCTCCTACCAATAATCACCCTACAGCCCTTGATTCAGAATCCTGTCGTTTGGTTGAACATCAAATGGGAGAAACTGAAGTATGTGGTCAACCCCAACAAGTAGCAGCCCTCAGTCCCCATATCCTAAACATTATGCTATCACTGGGAGTACAGCCTGTAGGTTATGCCGAAGCAGACAATTTAAACATTCAAACCTACGATAATCCAGTAGAACAAATTCCCTATCTAGGTAAATGGGTAACGACCCAACCAATGGGATTGGGCGATCGCAATTCTCCCTCTCTCGAACGTCTAACACTACTGCAACCAGATTTAATCTTAGGAGAAGAGTGGAACAATAAAGATGAATATTCCTTACTGACTCAAATTGCGCCGACTTTACTATTTAGCGACCTCAAAAATCCCGATGAAGTTCAATCTTGGCAGCAAGATATCGACGGAATTGCTAAAGCTTTGGGGAAACAAGACCAGGTAGAAGAACTTTTAGCAGCACACGCTCAACAAATCGCTCAAGCTCGCGCTGCCCTACAACCAGTATTGCAAGACTACCCCCGTGTATTTATAATGGCTTCTAATTCAGAGGCAACTGAGCTAGAATCACAACCTGAAAGTACTGTAGGTAGATTGTTACAAGAAATTGGCTTTAAAATCATCCGACCACCAGGTTTTACAGATAGTAGGGCTAACATTTCCTGGGAAATAGTACCTCAGATTGAAACCGATCTGATTATAGTCATGTCTTGGAGTCAATATGTCGCTTTGAATTCTGAAGATATTATGCCTAAAGATACAGTGCGGAAAAAATGGGCGCAAAATTCTCTACTCAACTCCATGGCAGTTTTTCAGCAAGGTCGAGTTTTTTTTGTTGATTATTATCTTTGGAGTGGTGTTACTCGCGGACCATTAAGCGACAAACTGATTTTGGAAGCATTACCAGATTTATTACTCGTCAGTGTGGAAGAGAAAAATAGTGCGTAAATTTATCCTTATCTGGTTTGGTCAATTAGTTTCTACTATCGGTAGCCACATGAGCGAGTTTGCCCTAACACTCTGGGCTTGGGAACTAACGGGTTCGGCAACAGCACTAGCTTTAGTCGGCTTTTTCTCTTTGCTACCTCGTATTTTTATTTCGATTTTTGCGGGCATCATAGTCGATCGCGTCAATCGTAAACATTTAATGATGTTAGGAGATGCGATCGCTTTTGGAGAACGAACATGATTAAATGAATACTAAGAGAAAAATACGCAACCTAGCTTTTTATTACAGCCTCCACTTCGCGATCGCAATTTTTCTAATCAGCAAGACGCTGACAAAACTCTTGATGTTCTGCTGAATCTAATCCTTGCTGCAATACTGCCAATACTTCTGTCATGTTCCCCGATAATAACGGAGTCGTTGCCAACCACAAACCAGGAAATACTTGCGAACGAATAATTCCTTCGCTATCTGGTTCTAATTTGATATATTCTACTGCTTCTAAACTAAACCAATCTATTTCTCGGTCGTATACTCGCCAGACTAGATACTCTCTTACCTCATTGCGTCGATAGGCTCTTTTCTTATCATATAAATCGTAAGCAGCACTACTAGCAGCTACTTCTACTATTAATTCTGGTGCGCCTTCAATGTAATCATCTTCAGATATCCTGGCTTGTCCACCCTCGATTAACAACACTGCATCTGGTTGAGGTGCATTGTCTAAATCTAGTCGAACAGTAGGGTTATCTCCTAATTCTACTTTTGGTGTAAATGCTTGATAAACTCCCAACCAAGTCATGATTTGACCATGAGGTTGCCCATGACTTCTGAAACGTAATGCTGCTGGCACGTAGACGACTCCTTCAATTAATTCTGCTTTCTTGAGATGAGGCATGGCAGCATAACGCCGTTCAAATTCATCGCGAGTCAAGCGATCGCCATTGGCTAAAGGTGGAATAATTGAAGTAGTTTGATTCGTTACCATCTGTGTTTTTTGGAGTCTATATTTACAATGCTAACTTAACTTCACTAATCAATTCAAGTCATTCCCCGACAAGTCTTAGAAGACCAGAATACACAGCGAATTCAAGATGCACTACAAAACGTTAGTGGCGTTACTAAACAAGGAAATTATGGAGGAACTGATGCAGGAGGATTTAATTTACGAGGGTTTACTCAGGAAGTAACTTTTAGAAATCGCTTGCGCGACAATACATTTTACTCAATTACAGACGTTGCTAATATCGATCGCATTGAAGTATTGAAAGGTCCTGCTTCAGTTTTATTCGGTCAGGCAGAACCTGGGGGAATTATTAATATAGTTACCAAGCAACCTTTGAGTGAACCTTACTACTCAGTCAGTTTTAGTGCGGGTAATTTTGATTCTTATCGCCCGACAATTGATCTATCTGAACCTCTCAACGAGGATAAATCATTATTATATCGACTGAACTTAGCCTATCAAAATTCAGACAGTTTCCGAGATTTCAATTCTACCGAACGGATACTTATTGCTCCTACTTTGAAATGGGAAATTAGCGATCGCACTATTTTAAACTTAGACTTTGAATATTTGCTAGCTATAGCAGTTCATTTTTACCTACAATTGGTCTTTCTGCTACTAATACCCCTTTTGAACCTCAACGGGGTAATCAATATGAAATAGGTGTTAAAGCAGATATTACTGAAAACTTATTTGCTACCTTAGCAGCTTTTCATCTCACCAAAAGCAATATTCTAACCACCGATCCCAACAATCCTAATTTTTCTATCCAAGTAGGGGAACAACGTGGCCAAGGTATCGAACTTGACTTGACTGGCGAAATCCTTCCTGGTTGGAATGTAATTGCTGCTTATGCTTATACCGATGCTGAAGTTACAGAAGATAATGCTATTGCAGTTGGTAATCGCCTAGCTAATGTTCCAGAAAATGCTGCTAGTCTTTGGACGACTTACAAAATCCAAGATGGAAGCTTACAAGGTTTGGGCTTTGGTTTGGGACTCTATTACGCAGGAGATAGAAATGCTGACCTTGATAATACGGCATTTTTGCCCAATTATTTCCGAACAGATGCAGCTATTTTCTATGAGAGAGAGCGTTGGAGAGCAGGACTCAATTTTACCAATCTGTTTGATGAAACTTACTATGAAACTGCTCAA
>JBHJNX010000115.1:0-23473 GCA_050330335.1 Pleurocapsa sp.
TATGAGCCGTGCGATAACTTATTCCCTGCTGTTTGGCATAGTCACTTAACTTCATATTTGGTATTTTAGACGTTAAGTGACTATATTTGTCTATAATCTTAATGAAGTTTTATAATACATGGGTCAACTCGCGCGTTCGAGTCTGGGCATACAAGGTTCTGAATTAAATTCACAACCCATGGCGAGGAAACCCCCATTCGAGGGCAAGCCTCGCCGGGGTCGAGACCCTTCGGGTAGAGCTTCGCAAGCGTCAATGTTCAATGACTTACTCTTCTTCATCTGATGTTTCATCCGCAGGGGGTATTAGAGCTACAGCCGAGATAGCATCGTCGTTATCTAGTTTTTGAACTCTAACTCCCGTAGCATTGCGAGACTGCAAAGAAATGGCGTCTACTGCTTGACGAATCATGATCCCCCGATTGGTAATAATCATCATTTCATCTTCAGGATTGACCACATCAATCGCTGCCAGGCGATCATCATTGGATTTGAATTTAATCGCTCTAACTCCCATTCCTGCACGGTTTTGCAAGCGGAATTTAGCAATAGGAACTCGTTTGCCATAACCTTTATTAGTAATAGCTAATAACCAGGGAGCATTACTAGTTTCCTCGGTAATTAACTCTTCAGTTTCCAGGTTATCTTCTTCGTCCCCTTCAACTTCAGCATCAATAGTAGCGACAATTTGGGCGGGAATAATATCCATGCTAATTAATTCATCGTTTCCCTTGAGCTTCATGGCTTTAACTCCTTTTGTCGATCTACCCAAAGGACGTAATTGTCGGTTGTCAGTTTTGAAATGAATTGCCATTCCCAAACGAGTGCCAATAATCACGCTATCTTCTTGGGTTGCCAAGCGTACCCATCTCAGTTCGTCCCCTTCTTGTAAAGAAATAGCAATTAAGCCATTGGAACGTATTTGACTGAAGGCAGCAAGAGCAGTTTTTTTGATGTTGCCTTTTTTAGTCAACATTACCAAATATTCTGATTCGGTAAACTCACTCACTGAAACAATCGAAGTGATTTTTTCTGCTTGAGAAATGGGCAGCATCTGTAAGATGGGAATGCCTCTGGCGGTACGGGAAGTTGCCGGTATTTGGTAAGCAGGGAAAGAATAAACTACACCGCGATCGCTAAAGAACAACACTGTATCGTGGTCACAACAGGTCATGAAATGTTCCACAACGTCATCTTCTTTAATTTTGGCGGCAGCTTTACCTCTAGTTGCCCGACTTTGGGCATCAAAGGAATTAACAGCCATGCGTTTGATATATCCCTGTTGGGTTAGTAAAATAACCGATTGTTCGTTGGCAATTAAATCTTTATCGAGTAATTCCCCTTCTCCCTGGACAATTTCGGTTTTACGAGGAGTAGCGTGAGCGTTTTTAATTTCGGCAACTTCTGCTTCAATAATCGCCTCGATTCTCTCTCTTTTTGCCAAAATATCGTTAAAGTCGGCAATTTGTTGCTGTAAATCTCTGTGTTCTGCCTGAATTTTTTCGGCTTCTAAAGCTGTCAGCCGTCTGAGTTGCATTTGCAAAATAGCATCGGCTTGGGTTTGAGAAAAACTAAATCTGGTGATTAATTCTTCTCTGGCTGTAGTAGTATCGGCTGCACTGCGAATTAGCTGAATAATCTCATCGATACTACCTAAAGCAATCAATAAACCCTGCAATAGATGATCTCTTTCTTCGGCTTTGCGGAGTTGATATCGAGTACGTCTGGTGATAGCTTCAACGCGAAAATCAATAAAGACTTGCAAGAATCTCTTAATGGTCAATAACTGAGGTTCGCTGTTTACCAAAGCCAGCATATTTGCGCCAAAGTTAGACTGCAAAGGAGTTTGCTTGTAAAGATTGTTCAGAACTACCCGAGGATAGGCATCTCGCTTGAGTTCGATGACAATTCTCATCCCGTTGCGATCGCTTTCATCGCGGATATCGGAAATACCATCAATTTTTTTGTCATTAACTAAATCGGCAATCTTTTCAATTAGAGAGGCTTTATTAGTTTGATAAGGTAGCTGGGTAATGATAATTGCTTCTTTTTCTTGTCTGCCACGGGGATGAATGGTTTCAATTTCTGCCACTCCCCGCATGGTAATCGAACCCCTACCAGTAGTGTATGCTTCTCTAATGCTACTTCTACCAATGATCTGTCCCCCTGTAGGAAAATCTGGTCCCTTGATATATTGCATCAATTCGAGATCGTCAATTTCTGGATTGCGAATTAGTGCGATCGCGCCGTCAATTAATTCTCCTAAATTGTGAGGGGGAATATTAGTTGCCATCCCTACTGCTATACCCGAAGAACCGTTGAGTAATAGCTGGGGTACTCTAGCAGGTAGTACAACTGGTTCTTGTTGCGAACCATCAAAGTTATCGGCAAAATCTACGGTTTCGGCTTCAATATCCCGCAGTAGAGCATCAGTAGCTAATGCTTGTAAGCGACACTCTGTATAACGCATCGCTGCGGGGGGGTCGTTATCAATCGAACCAAAATTACCATGTCCGTTAATCAGGGGATTTCGCATCGAGAAATCTTGAGCCATCCTGACTAGGGCATCGTAAACCGCAGTGTCTCCATGAGGATGATATTTACCCAATACTTCCCCAACTACACGAGCGCATTTACGAAATGGACGATCTGGAGTTAAGCCCAACTCATACATGGCATAAAGAATGCGACGATGAACTGGTTTCAGACCATCCCTAGCATCTGGCAAGGCTCTTCCTACGATTACGCTCATGGCATATTCCAAATAGGAGCGAGACATTTCGTTACTCAGATCGGTAGGTATAATCCGTTCCTGGGAAGTGGTCATAGGTTAAAAACTCCAAATATATGCAATAATTTGGATTAATGGCGAATAAAATGCTTAAAAATCGATTTTATAGCCAATAAACCTCAATATAACAGCATTTTATTCACAAATTATAGCACATTTTGGTTCTTATTGGCGGGAGGGGTGATGTTAGTGTAATCGGTTTCTAGTTTCTGACTTTTCTGCTTAAAAAAAATAGGAATGCTCGCTAAAACATCCCCATACAGCTAAATTCAATTAAATTGTTATTGTTAACTCAAGCTTATTTAGTTTCAGAAAATTCGGCATCGATTACATCATCGCCACCATCATTGGTGCTAGTATCGGCAGCAGGCGCACCTTCTGCACCGGGCGCACCAGCAGGCGCACCTTCTGCACCAGCTTGTTGATACATACTACTACCGATACTATAGAGAGTTTGCTGTAATTCGGGCATGAGAGTTTTAATTTTCTCATCATCTTCCGATGCAACCGCTTCTTTGAGATCTTTGATTAAACCTTCGGCTTTAGTTTTGTCATCAGCAGGAACTTTATCACCCAGTTCTTGGAGTTGTTTTTCGGCTTGATTGACTAAAGAGTCAGCTTGATTCTTGCGATCAATTTTTTCACGACGTTCTTTGTCAGCAGCAGCGTTTTGTTCTGCTTCTTGAACCATGCGATCGACTTCATCATCGGGAAGAGTAGACGCACCGGTAATACTGATGGATTGTTCTTTACCAGTACCCTTATCTTTAGCAGTTACATTGAGAATACCGTTAGCATCGATATCAAAAGTAACTTCAATTTGAGGTACGCCTCTGGGTGCAGGAGGAATACCATCTAAGCGGAAAGTTCCTAAGCTCTTGTTATCTTTAGCAAATTCCCTTTCTCCCTGGAGGACGTGAATTTCAACGTTAGTTTGACCATCAACCGCAGTAGAGAAAGTTTCTGATTTTTTAGTAGGAATAGTGGTGTTGCGAGGGATGATTTTAGTCATTACACCACCCAAGGTTTCTACACCTAGCGATAGGGGAGTAACGTCAAGTAGTAAGATATCTTTAACTTCACCACCTAACACCCCAGCTTGAATCGCTGCACCAACTGCTACTACTTCATCAGGGTTAACGGTTTGGTTGGGTTGTTTGTCTAAAACTCGTTTGACGATTTCGACGATCGCGGGAATCCGAGTCGAACCACCCACCATTACTACTTCGTCAATATTGGTTTTGCTTAACTTAGAATCTTTGAGAGCTTGTTCTACGGGAATGCGACAGCGATCGATCAGATCGGAACACAATTCTTCAAACTTAGCTCTAGTCAAGGTGTTATCCAGGTGTTTAGGACCGTCTTGAGTGGCAGTAATAAAGGGAAGATTAATATCGGTTTGAGTAGTGCTAGATAATTCGATTTTAGCTTTTTCTGCCGCTTCAGTTAAACGCTGTAAAGCTTGATTATCTTTGCGTAAATCGATACCTTCGTTTTTTTGAAATTCGTCGGCGAGATAGTCAACAATTTTCTTGTCAAAATCGTCACCACCTAAATGGGTGTCTCCAGCAGTAGCGAGAACTTCAAATACGCCATCCCCTACTTCCAGGATAGATACGTCAAATGTACCGCCACCCAAGTCAAATACTAAAATAGTTTCATTACTTTTTTTATCTAAACCGTAAGCTAATGAAGCGGCGGTAGGCTCGTTAATAATCCGCAGCACTTCAACACCAGCAATCTTACCTGCGTCTTTAGTTGCCTGACGTTGAGAATCATTGAAATATGCAGGTACGGTAATAACTGCTTGCGTAACTTTTTCTCCCAAATATTTACTGGCATCATCCACTAGCTTGCGCAGAACTTGAGCGGCAATTTCTTCTGGTGAAAATTGTTTACTTTGAGCCGGACAGTCTAATTTAACGTTACCGTTACTATCTCGAATAACTTTATAAGCTACTTCTTTGGTTTCATTGGTTACTTCATCGTATTTACGTCCAATGAAACGCTTAACTGAATAAAAAGTGTTGCCAGTGTTCATTACCGCCTGACGTTTGGCGATTTGACCCACCAGGCGATCGCCGTTTTTAGCATAAGCAACAACTGAGGGAGTGGTTCTAAAACCTTCTGCATTGGCAATAACAGTAGGTTTGCCCCCTTCCATTACCGCTACACAAGAGTTTGTAGTTCCCAAGTCAATACCAACAACTTTTGCCATATTTTCAGCAATACTCCAAATTTAACAACAAAACTAAAATTACTTTTTGAGTTTTTAACTATAGATACAATGCTTATGAGTTTGTAGGCTTCCTGGCCTCACCTCAGTGTTTGCATCATCTTTATACATAGTGCAAGGTGATGCTATCTAGATGGTAGTGTAGTTTCCCGAACCTATAAATGACGGTTGTTAGATAAGTAACAGAAAATAAGTAAGAACATGGAACTAATTACTGTTGTGGGATTGCTGGCGGGAAGTTTGACAACAATTTCTTTTTTGTCTCAAGCAATCAAGACTGTAAATTAAAATACGGTTGAGGCTGATCCCTCTTCAGACCCTATATAGTAGCAATAAGGAGTGTAAAAGTATTAAAAGAAAAAATTACCAAGTGAAGACTCAACCTAGTATTGTCACTATTCTGGGAACGGGTGTTTGGGGTTCGGCATTGGCAAATATTGTTCGTCACAATCACCGCCAAGTTCGAGTTTGGTCTCGTAGTAGTGGAACAAGTTTGGCATCATTAGTAAAAGATGCTACGGCGATTGTCTCTGCGGTTTCCATGAAAGGTGTCGTGCCGACGATTGAAAAGTTGCGATCGCTCTTGTCTCCAGAATCGATTATCGTTACTGCTACTAAGGGTTTAGACTCGGAAACCACCCTGACTCCTTCGCAAATTTGGCAACGAGCTTTCCCTAACAACCCCGTAGTAGTCCTTTCAGGGCCAAATCTTTCAGTAGAAATTGAACAACAACTACCCGCAGCTACAGTAGTTGCTAGTAGCAATCGCGCTGCCGCCGAACGAATACAACAGATTTTTGCTACAGATTTTTTCCGCGTTTATGTCAATCAAGACCCTATTGGTACGGAATTAGGAGGAACTTTAAAAAATATTATGGCAATCGCTTCTGGGGTATGCGATGGCATGAAATTGGGTACCAATGCTAAAGCTGCTTTATTAACTCGCGCCTTACCAGAAATGATTCGCGTCGGTACTCGTTTGGGTGCGTCGGGAGAAACTTTTTTTGGTCTATCTGGTTTAGGAGATTTAATTGCAACCTGCGATAGTCCTCTATCTCGTAATTATCAGGTGGGTTATGGTTTAGCTGGGGGTAAACCTCTAGAACAAATTTTAGGAGAGCTACAAGGTACGGCCGAAGGAATCAATACTACTAAAGTGTTAATTAAAATTGCCCAACGAGAAGGAATTGCCGTTCCCATCACCTATCAGGTGTTTCGGCTGCTTGAGAGTCAAATTACCCCAATCCAAGCGATTAAAGCATTAATGGAGCGGGATTTAAAATCAGAGTTTGGCGATTTAGATTTATAACTAAAGAATTAATCAAAGCGAGCTATAGGCGGTCTAGAAATTAATACAAATAATGTCACAAACACTTCAAACTTTATTGCACAGTCCTATTGTTTCTTTTACAATTCTGTTACTGGTAAGTTTGGTCATTCCACCTTGGTTTGAGCGTCTGCGACTACCGGGTTTGGTAGGACTGTTGATTGCCGGAGTAATTCTCGGTTCTAGCGGCTTGGGACTGCTCGATCCCAAAAGCGAAACCATTAAATTATTATCAGATATTGGCAAACTATATCTCATGTTTGTCGCTGGTTTAGAAATCGATCTAGAACAGTTTCGCCACAAGAAAAATCGTTCTCTAAGTTTTGGATTTGCTACTTTTGCGATCCCTTTGTTAGTTGGTACAGCAATAGGTAGAATGTTTGGCTTTGGGTGGAATAGCTCAGTGTTAATAGGATCGTTGCTTGCGTCCCACACTTTGCTTGGCTACCCTATCGTGCAGCGTTTGGGGTTAGTGGAAAATGAAGCCGTAGTTGTCACGATTGGCGCAACGATTTTTACTGATATCAGTTCTCTCTTAGTATTGGCAATCTGCGTTTCCATTCATGGGGGAGAATTTTCTTTATTGAGTCTGAGTATCCAGTTGGGTTCGTTGGCAATTTATTCAGCTTTAGTTTTATTCGGTTTCGATTGGGCGGGAAAAGTATATTTTCGCCGCACGGGAGATGATGAAGGTAATCAATTTCTCTTTGTGTTGTTAGCTATTTTTCTGGCTGCGGTAGGAGCGCAACTAATTCAAGTTGAAGAGATTATTGGTGCTTTTTTAGCGGGTTTAGCGGTTAATGATGCAGTAGGACGCAGCCCGGTCAAAGAAAAAGTAGAATTCGTTGGCGGTGTTTTATTTATTCCTTTTTTCTTTGTGGGAATGGGTTTGTTACTGAATGTACCAGTTTTTCTGCAAACTTTAACTCAAGATTTTGGTTTAACTTTAGCCATTGTTTTGGGTTTAATAGCTAGTAAATTCTTGGCGGCTTTAGCTACTAAACTACTCTACCGCTATAACTGGAATGAAACTCTAGTCATCTGGTCGCTGTCGATGCCCCAAGTAGCAGCAACTCTAGCAGCAGCTTTGGTAGGATTAGAGGTAGGGCTGATCAATGAAGCTGTTTTTAATACAGTTATTGTATTAATGCTAGTCACATCTTTGCTAGGTCCTCTATTGACAGCTAAGTTTGCTCTAAAACTCCATCCCTTACAACCAATTTTAGCTTCAGATTCAACTTCTCTTTGGTGGGAACAACGAACAGTACAAGCTTCCGAGGTCGCGTCCCCTGGGGTTTCCTCACAACAAGCTTCCTCACCTATGTCTTCTTCGCTAAAACAGCTAAATCACGACCGTTTTAGTACTGAGTTTAAAGCGATTGTGCCAATTTCCAACCCAACTACCGAAAAATATTTAATTGAAATTTCGGCACTATTAGCCCGTCACGAATCTGGTACAGTTATTCCCCTGTCTATCGCTCGAGTTTCTCTCCATCTGCCAGAATTTGAGTTTAATTTGGCCGTTCAGAAAAGTCGGCAGTTATTAAAACAAGCCGAACAGATTGCTCATGAATTAGAAGTAAAAGTGCAACCCACTTTACGGATTGTCGAAGATGTAGCCTTGGGAATTATTCGTGCTGCCCGCGAACAAGAAGCCAGTTTGATTATTATGGGTTGGAGCAAACAAATGGGATTGCGATCGCGTTTATTTGGTAGTCTGATTGATAGTGTCATCTGGTCTGCTCATTGTCCGGTAGCAGTAATGCGACTGTTAGATGAACCAGTTAATCTTCGTCGTTTGTTAGTTCCAGTTAAAGTAATTACTCCTCAAACTATTAGAACTGTTCGGTTTGCTCAATTACTGGCGGCAACTAATAATGGTTCGGTGATTTTACTTCATGTCTGTCCCTTAGTGACCAATACTGAAGAAATTACTGTTTTAAAATCGGCATTTGATCGCCTGTTAGCAGAATCTCCTTTTCAAGTCAGTTCCGAAATTCAGATCGTTAAAAGCGATAACGTATCTCAAATTATTTTGCAAGCTACAACTACGGTAGACCTGGTAGTTTGGCGATCGCTACGAAGACGCACGGCAGGAGGTTTGGCAGTTAGCGATGTCACCCATGAAGTGATTAAGAAACTAGCTTGTTCAATGGTGCTGTTTGGAGAACCACATACATAATCTTGTTTCTCAAAAGTAACAAAAGACTTAGTTTAAATTCAACACGCTGATTGGACAATCGGAGGAAACCTCCGAATCCCTCACCGTCAAAATTCAAAATATATAGATAGACGAAAATTGGTATCATTTCCCATTTTCAACTGTAGAGTGAGCATTGCTCACCCTACTCTGTCTAATATTTTCTAAAGGAGAATACTTACATTTTCTAAAGACGAAGCATCAATTTGAACATCCTGGACAACAGCAATTAAATTGCCATCTAGTCTAATCTCTGTATCTAAGCTAGCAGTACCAACACCAAAATTAGAATAGCTGAGAGTATAATCAGAAACCTCACCACGGATTACAATTCTATCGTAGGAAAATTCTCCAGGATCGGGTTTATCAAAATCCACAATAAGAGCGTAATCTGAACCAGTATAGAGATTATTTAAGTAAAATATATCCCTGTCTAAATCACTACCAGAATACAACACATCAAAACCTCCATTTCCACTAAGAATGTCATCACCAGAGCCTCCCACTAAAGTATCGTTTCCATAACTTCCGATTAGTGTGTCGTTACCAGCACCTCCATCGAGATAGTCATTACCATCACCACCGTAGAGATAGTCATTACCATCACCGCCGTAGAGAGTATCATTACCTAAACCACCATAAAGAGTATCGTTACCACCATCTCCATAAAGGCGATCATTACCATCATCTCCATAAAGGCGATCGTTATTATCACCACCCTTTAGGGTATCATTACCCAAACCACCGTAAAGAGTATCACTACCGTTATTTCCTTCTAAAGAATCGTTACCTCCTAAGCCTCTGATTAAGTCGTTACCTTCATCACCAAAAATAATGTCATTTTTTTCTCCGCCAGTTAAAGTATCGTTACCACCTCTACCCGAAATTGTCCAAGGTTTCCATCTTCTGATGATTGGAGATCTTTCTTTGTAAGCGGCGAATTCATTGTCATTGTTGTCTAATACTATGTTTCCCATGTAACTCTCTATTCATGTAGTGCTTCGCATATAGCTCATTTTGGTATATGGCTATATCAGTAGATATGGATGATGTTTTGGGTTGATGCAGCAATCAGTTTGATTGCACTATCAAAAGAATCAATGGTGATATTTTTTTGACATTAGCGGAGTGACAAACATTCTTTAAATCCTATAACCTTTTCCTATTGCCTAAATCTGTTTTATATCGATTATATTAGTATTAATTTTTTGATTTTTGATAATACTTAGATTTGGCAACAAACTGCAAATTAATAGATTGATTAAATTTATTTTGTGGTCTATTCAATGGAAAAGCGCAGTAAATTTCTATATTCTCATTTAGATCAATTACTAAATCAGTTACACAAATTATGAATACAAATACAATTTTAGTTACCGGTGCAGCAGGGTTTGTTGGATTTCATTTATGTCAGCAGTTATTACAACAGGGCAAAACTATTGTTGGTATTGATAATCTTAATGACTATTACGATGTCAATCTCAAACAAGCTCGTCTACAACAGCTGTTACCTCAGACAAATTTTCAGTTTTTCCCCCTCGATCTCAGCGATCGCCCTGCTATAGCAGAGTTATTCAGCCATCATCAACCTCAAATAGTAGTTAACTTAGCCGCACAGGCAGGGGTACGTTATTCTTTAACCAATCCCCATGCATATGCTGACAGTAATTTAGTCGGATTTATTAATATTTTAGAAGGTTGTCGTCACAACGGAGTTCAACATTTAGTATATGCTTCTTCTAGTTCGGTATACGGAGCTAATAAAAAAATTCCCTTTTCTACAGAAGATCCCGTAGATCATCCCGTCAGTCTCTATGCTGCAACCAAAAGAGCCAATGAATTAATGGCATATACTTACAGTCATTTATATAATTTTCCCACTACAGGATTGCGTTTTTTTACCGTTTACGGCCCTTGGGGTAGACCCGACATGGCATACTTCTCTTTTACTAAATCAATTTTAGAAGGTATCCCCATTCAAGTATTTAATTACGGTAAAATGCGTCGCGACTTTACTTACATTGATGATATTGTCGAAGGGATTGTCCGCGTCATGGATCGACCTCAAGCTTTAGATGGTGCTAATGTTCCCCATAAAGTTTATAACATCGGCAACAACCAACCGGTTAATTTAATTGACTTTATTCAAACCATTGAAAAACATCTAGGTATTGAAGCTAAAAAAGAAATGTTGCCCATGCAGCCAGGAGATGTGGAAGAAACCTATGCTGATATTGATGAGTTAATTCGCGATACGGGATTTAAACCTAAAACCTCTCTCGAACAAGGGTTGGGGCATTTTGTACGTTGGTATTGTTCTTATTATGAGCCAGCAGGGCGATCGGCAGTGACGAAATAAATCAGTCTTCCCATAAACTACACAACTCGATATTGTTGAGTAATGTGAGGTAAATGTTTTAAATTGTTATTAAGCGTGAAGTGTACGTCTTAGTAGCAGAATTTTATGGGAAGATAAAAAACTGCTTTTCTAAAGTATTTTCAGAATCAAACAAATCGAGGAAATTCAAGTTATGGCTCATCTTAGATTAGGCGATACCGTACCCGATTTTACTCAAGCTTCTCAAATGGGAGATATATCCTTCTATGATTGGGCTGGAGATAGTTGGGTAGTACTTTTTTCTCATCCAGCAGACTATACCCCTGTTTGCACCACAGAATTAGGTGAAGTTGCTAAACTGCGATCAGAATTCGATAAGCGCAATGTCAAAACTATTGCTTTAAGTATCGATGATGCTGAGTCTCATCAAGGTTGGATTGGGGATATCGATGAAACTCAAGGAACTAAAGTTGACTACCCAATTTTGGCTGATGCGGATAAAAAAGTCTCAGATCTCTATGACATGATCCATCCCAACGCCAATGCTAAAGTAACTGTTCGTACAGTTTTTGTCATCGATCCCAATAAAAAATTGCGTTTAACCCTAACCTATCCTCCCAGTACGGGTCGTAATTTCCAAGAAATTTTGCGTGTCATTGACTCTTTGCAACTAACCGATAATTATCAAGTAGCTACCCCTGTTAACTGGCAAGATGGTGAGGATGTAGTAGTAGCACCAACTATTCCCACCGAAGAAGCCAAACAAAAATTCCCCAAAGGAGTAACTGAAATTAAACCTTACTTGCGGATGACTCCTCAACCTGATAAATAAATAGTTTTTTAAAATAGGATAAGCAATCGGGGTGGGTAATTACTCACCCTTTATTATTGGTACAAAAATACTTTAAAATTACTACTAAAATTTAAACTATAAACTTAACTAAAATTCTAATTACTGTTTTGATGAATTCTCTTCAAAGCGATCGCACCAAATTATCAACTATCCACAAGCAATTGATTATTGGAGCGGGTTTTGTCGGACTGGGTATAGCTCAAGCTCTACAAGAAGCTGGTATCGATTACGATCAGATTGATGCTAGTGACGATATTGGTGGCAATTGGCATCATGGGGTTTATGAGACTGCTCATATTATTTCTTCACGGAAAGTTACACAGTTTAATAATTTTCCGATGCCAGAAGATTATCCCGATTTTCCTAGCGCACAGCAGATGCGAGATTATCTTAACGCTTTTGCCGATCGCTTTAATTTGCGAAAATCCATTGAATTTAATCGTGAAGTTACTGATGTTCGACCAGTAGAAAATAACCTCTGGCAAGTAACTTTAGCCGATGGAGAGCAACGTGTTTATCAAGGGGTGGTGATGTGTAACGGCCATCACTGGTGCAAGCGGTTTCCTGAGTTTGTAGGAGAATTTTCTGGGGAAATCATCCATTCTAAAGACTATAAACGACCCGAACAATTGCGAGGTAAAAAAGTTTTGGTCATTGGTGGTGGTAATTCTGCCTGTGATATTGCTGCCGAAGCCGCCCGTATTGGCTCAAAATGTGTTTTGAGTATGCGAGAATCAGTGTGGTTTATTCCCAAAACATTTGCAGGAATTCCAGTAGCGGATCTTAGTAGTAAAGGTAAAAATCCAGCATGGTATCAAAGATTGATGACATATCTGCTGATTCGTTTCACTTTTGGCAAACACGAAAGTTATGGTCTGACTAAACCCCAACATCGGATTTTTGAGAAACACCCGACTATAAATAATGAAGTTCCTTACTATATCAAACACGGTCGCATTACACCAAAACCTGGGGTGAGTAAGTTAGATGGTAGATCGGTAGAATTTGTTGATGGTAGCCGCGAAGAATTCGATCTGATTGTTTGTGCTACTGGTTATTACGTTGCCTATCCCTTTTTGCCTCCAGAATTACAAAGAATCAAAGGAGCTACAGTTCAATGTTATGGAGGTGCTTTTCTCGATGACTATAAAGGCTTATATTATGTTGGTTGGTATCAACCTCGAAGTGGAATAGGATCGATTATTAGTGCTTTTGCTCCAGTTTTTGCCCGCTACCTCAAACTTCAAGACGAAATTAACATCCCTATTGGTCTAGTTCTTAAAGAAATGGGATACAAGTTGCCTAAAACTCATTTATTCGATCCACAAGAGATTTTTAGACAATTAGATCGAACGAATCGGCACTTTCACTCAATCGTTAAAAAAGCCCATCAACTCAGTGCGAAATACCCCGACTTCAAAAATCAACCGATAGTATGGATGAAGGAGCAAGCAATAGGCATTAGTGACAAGTAGCAACTAGCAACTAGAAACTAACAACTGACGACTGATGACAGTACGGGCGAATCGTCCCTACTGATTTCTAATTTCTACTGGGGCGATCGCGTCGGCTGGTTCAAAACCAAAGATACGAGAATAAAAATAAAATTCGCTCTCTAGTGCCTTTTTAATATTCTCTGCCTGACGAAATCCGTGACCTTCATCTTCAAAAACTACCATAGCTACGGGTAATCCTTTGTCTTTGAGGACATTAAACATCATCTCAGCTTGATTGGGGGGAACAACCCGATCTTCTAACCCCTGAAAAAAGATGACAGGACAGTTGAGCTTTTCTGGATGGTAAATTGGCGATCGCTCTTGATAAATGGCTTTGGCTTCGGGATATTTGCCCACTAAACCATCTAAATAACGGGATTCAAATTTATGGGTATCTGTAGCTAAAATCTCTAAATCACTTACGCCATAATAACTAGCACCTGCTTTAAATACATCGCGAAAGGTTAAAGCTGCCAAAGTTGTATAGCCCCCCGCGCTGCTACCTGTAATAATTAATCTTTCTGGGTCTACTCTTCCCTGACTGACGAGATATCGAGCCGCATTGACGCAATCATCTACATCCACAATACCCCAATTACCTGCCAATCTCTGACGATATTGACGACCGTAACCAATACTACCGCCATAGTTAACATCTAAATAACCGAAACCCCTACTCGTCCAATATTGTAGACGTAAATTTAGCTCAACTGATGCTGCTGCGGTAGGGCCACCATGACTTTTAACGATTAGGGGCGGTAATTCTCCTGCTGGCGCGGTGTAATTTTTATTTTGAGGGGGATAATACCAAGCATAAGCGGTTAGGTTATTACTAGCAGGAAAAGCGATCGCTTCTGGTACGGACAGATAACCAGGATCCAATTGTAAATCCCCTGTAGTTTTAAGAATTACTGTTTCTTGAGTGTCTAAGTTTAATTTGACTACTGCTGTCGGTTGGGTAGGAGAACCCCCTAAGAATACTACTTCTCCATCTGAAGTAGTTTGCACGTCAGAGATATTAGTATATTCGGGATCAATTGCTTGAAATTGTTTGGTATGAGTATCTATGCAGCCTAAATGCCAACGACCATTAGCCGAATAAGCACAGATGATGCGGTGAGAATCGATAAAATTATAAGTAGATAAACCAAATACCCAGTGAGGATAGGCAAATTCTGCATCCATCTGAAGTAAGATTTCTACTTCACCATTAGAATTGTAACGATAGAGATTCCACCAATCAGTGCGATCGCTCGAAAAGTATAACTGACCGTCCGGACTCCATTTAGGTTCGCAAATCGATTCTTGTTCACCCCCTGCAATTAACTTAGCTGAGGATAAGCTACCATCTTCGTTAACATCTGCTACCCACAAATAGCTACTATCCCAAGGCATATAGGGATGATTCCAACTAATCCAGGCTAATTGTCGATTATCTGGACTGAGACGGGGAGAGGTATAAAAATCATCTCCCTGAATTAAATTTTTGACTTCTCCTGTATTTAAATCGATAGTAACGATAGTATTAACTGCTTCACTACCATTAACTCCGGGATTTTCACATATACCGATTAAACGATTTCTCCGACGGTCTAAAATTAAATCTGCATACCGTCTGGAAGACTCTGGTGTCAGGGGAACAGGGTAATGGCGATCGCTCTGTTGATAAATTCTACCATCACTATGATTGGAGAAGTAAACAGTATCTGCTGCAACTAGAAATGCTCCTCCTCCATATTCATGTACTTTACTGCGAACATTAAACGTTTTAGGGGTAAGGTCTTCAATTTTCTCTTTATCCCCTGCTGTCCTACATCTGACAACTACACTTCTGCCTTTTTCTTGGGGTCTTTTTTCCAACCAATAAATCCGATCACCCTCGATTACAATACTACCAATACTAATAGTTTGAGAGACAATTACCTCGGCAGTTATCGGAGATTTCCAAGAACCAAAAGCCATAGTTGTTAATGCTGCCATAATGAAAGTAAGTGTGATTTAAAAAAAGTGCGATTGCTGGTTTTTTTGATCTCTCCAGTCTATTTAATTATTTTTACAGGTACGAGACGATGATTCTTGTAGTAATATCGCAAATAGGCACAAAAAGATCGACTAGGTTGAATCGGCATAGATTTAGTAAATGGGAGCTTTTAGTCAGAAGCCAATTTGCTCTTTTCAAATCAAATTAAGATGGTTTTATCGTTTTTTGTGGTCAAAGATGCATTTCTGGTTAATTACTATAGCTATGCTAATTAAAACGTTCAATATACTCCTTATCAATCTACAGTTTAAATAAATTTTTAATTTAAGTTACATTTATTAATAATATCGTGTATTGTTGAATATAGTAGGGATTAACAAAATTAAGGTAGTTTGAAACATCAGGTTTACTGTAAAAACGTTTAAGTATGAGAACTAGCCAAAAGTCAAAACCTAGTCATATACGAGTAGTCTAAAATATCACACTGAGGATATTTATTACAAAACTACACACAGATTCTCATAAAATTTTTCAAAATCTCAAACTATAGATAACCGTCAGCCAAATTTGTTGGCGATTCTCCGTTAGCTTTATTCAATTTCAGTCAAAAAATCGCGTCATGAAAACAGCAACCAAATCTAACGATTTAGTTAGAAGCTATCTTAAAGAAATAGGTCGCGTTCCTCTACTGACTCATGAGGAAGAAATTCTCTATGCCAAAAGAGTCCAAAAAGCGATCGCTTTAACTAAAATCAAAGAAGAACTGCAAGCAGAATTGGGTCAAGAACCTACAGAAACGCAATGGGCTAAAGCAGCCAAGATAACCCAAGCAGAGTTACGTTCGGTAATTGAATCTGGAGAAGCAGCCAAACGTAAAATGGTAGAAGCCAATCTACGTTTAGTAGTTTCGGTAGCCAAGAAATATCTCAAGCGCAATTTAGACCTACTTGACTTAATTCAAGAGGGAACTATCGGGATGCAAAGAGGAGTCGAAAAATTCGACCCTACTAAAGGTTATCGCTTTTCTACTTATGCCTACTGGTGGATTCGTCAAGCTATTACTCGCGCGATCGCCGAAAAAGGGCGTACTATCCGCTTGCCCATTCATATCACCGAAAAACTCAATAAAATCAAAAAGGCACAGCGACAACTGGCACAGCAAAAAGGCAGAACCGCTACTATAGCCGAGTTAGCCGAAGAATTAGACTTAACTGCCAAACAAGTACGAGACTATCTCGAAAAATCCCGTCAACCCATATCTCTCGATGTCCGAGTTGGAGACAACAATGACACCGAACTAGGAGATATGTTGGAAGATACAGGGCAATCTCCCGAAGATTATGCTACTTATTCTTCTTTGCGAAGAGATTTAGACAAACTCATGGCAGATCTGACACCCCAACAAAGAGAAGTTATTTCTCTAAGATTTGGACTCAGTGACGGCAAACCAATGACTCTAGCTAAAATTGGTGATTGCTTGAGCATCAGTCGCGAACGAGTTAGACAGATTGAAAGAGAGGCTCTTTCTAAGTTACGCAAACGCAAAATTGCAATTCGCGAATATTTAGCTAGTTAAGCTATAGACGGCGAAAATTTGGTAAAAAATTGGGTCATTCGGCAAACTAGACGCGATCAGTTCGGTTCTACGGAAATGATACAGAACTTATAACCTGTTATATTATTGTTAAATTAACGAGTGACCCTACGCCGTCTGAAACCTTGCGGAATAATGTAGAAGTTCTGTCTCTCACAGCAGCAATCCAATCAAATCTCTAATCCGACTGAGGAGGTAACTGGTGAATCAAGAAAATCGTCCACAAAACATTTTTAGTCAAGAAGGAGAAAGTAACGGACTTTGGCAATACGTGCAGTCTCTCAGTCCCGAAACTATTGCCTATCTCTCCAAACCAGAATCTCAAGAAGTATTTCAAGTAATGGAACGAAACATCATGGGTTTACTGGGTAATTTGCCTTCTGAACAGTTTGATGTGACGATTAACACAAATCGCGAAAATTTAGGAAGATTATTAGCATCAGCAATGATGAGTGGTTACTTTCTGAGTAAAGCTGAACAGAGAATGACTTTTGAGCAATCTTTATTAGAAAGCCCCAGCAGCGTTCAAGACAGTTAAACTGTCATTAACTACCAATAGTCGCGCAAAATTAACAGTGGCTGGAGAGCAAGCGTTGAGTATAGAACTCTAGTCATTGCTTTGATCAATGTTAGTAATCATTAAACAATATACAAATATAATTACTTTCCTGCCTGTATAGTGATAAGTGTATAGTGTTACTAATTTTGGGGTTGCCGATTATTTAATGGGGGTATACCTTAGTTTTGAAGCAGATTCAAACTTACATTAGTCCATGTCAGAAACAACACCTCCTCTTCCACACAAGCAGATTGGGGTAGCTGTAATTAGTAACCAACAAGGATTCATACTCATAGACCGCAGAAAGCCTCAAGGAGAAATGGGTGGTCTTTGGGAGTTTCCAGGGGGAAAAATTGAAGCTAACGAAACTGTAGAAGAATGTATTGCACGAGAAATTCGTGAAGAATTAGCCATAGAAGTTGCTGTTGGCGATCGCCTAATAGAAATCAATCATACCTACAATACTTTTAAAGTTACCTTGTTCGTTCACTCTTGTCAGTATGTCAGTGGCCAACCTCAACCAATAGAATGTGAAGAAATTCGGTGGGTTAACTTGAAAGAACTCAGTAACTATCAGTTTCCTCAAGCTAATAGCCAAATTATCCATACTTTACAAGCAAGGGGCGCAGTAAGATGAATGTCAAAACTACTTCTGACAATCTTATTTTGAGAGAATTTACCGCCTCTAAGCAACTTAAATTATTTACCTCTCTTCTGCAAGCTAAAATAAGCGGACAGTTAACCTTTACCAATCCGCAACAAGGAATTACCTGGCATTTTTATCTTTACCTTGGAGGGATAGTTTATGGCACTGGAGGAGTTCATCCTATCCGACGTTGGCAACGTAATTTAATTACTAATTTACCTCAAATACCTTTTAATTTAGTTAGTTTGCAGGAAGAATTAACTCAGAAAGAAGCCGAACTCCATAACAATGTTTGGGAATACGAACAATTAATTAGCTGGGTCAAGCAAAATATGATTACCCCCGAACAAGCTAAAAACGCGATTTGGTTTGCTCTGACAGAAATTTTGTTCGATCTTAATCAGAATAGAGAAATAGTCTGTCGTATTAATCAAAATAATATTTTATCTCCTAAACTTCAACCAGTTGAACCCGAAGAACTGATTCTTAATAATCAAAAACTCTGGCAAGATTGGCAAAAAGCTAACATTGGCGATCGCTCTGCTAACTTAGCACCGATAATTTTACAACCCAAACAACTACAAGAAAAAACTTCAGGTTCAGCTTATCAAAGCCTCTGTAAACTACTCAACGGTAATCGCACTCTTAGAGATTTAGCCGTACAACTGAGAACCTCTTGCTTGCAAGTAACTTGCTCTTTGCTGCCTTATATTCAGTCGGGAATTTTTGGCTTAGTAGAAGTTACCGATCTTCTGGAATTTTTGCCTTCTAGTAATCTAGACCTCAATCATCCCAGCGATCGCCCGTTAATTGCCTGTGTAGATGATAGCCCTATGGTTTCCCAGATGATGGAACAGATTATTTCTCTAGCAGGATACCGCTATCTTGCCATCAATCAACCCCTAGAGGCAGTTGGGACTTTATTAAACAGTCAACCAGATCTAATTTTTTTAGATGTAGTCATGCCTCAAATTAGTGGCTACGATTTGTGCGCTCAACTGCGGGAACATCAAGAATTTGAAGAAACCCCAATTATTTTCCTTACCAGTAGTAGTGGTCTGATTGATCGCCTGCGAGCTAAAATGGTCGGTTCGTCAGATTTCGTCAAAAAAACCATTGATGCCGATGAATTACTCCACAAAATCGTTCAACATTTACCATAATCAGGTGCGAGGTATGATATGAAGTCAGAAACTAGAAACTAATTTATGACTAATTTAATACACTTATCTCAAGCTCATCTCAATTTATTAGAAATCTGTCCCCCTAGATTTCAACAGGTTTATTTAAACGGCTTGAGTTCTCTTCCTCATCCAGAACAACAAGAGAGCATTGCTTGGGGAAGTCGCTTTCACCAAATAATGCAGCAACGAGAATTAGGATTGCCTATTGAATCTCTCTTAGCAGCAGATCGAGAATTGGCAAGTTCCATAACGGCCTTACTGCAAGCCGCTCCTGATGTTTTAAATAGCGATCGCCCTGTCTGGCGGGAAGCCGAACACTGCCGCACTCATGTTATCAGAGATTTTTTACTAACTGTAGTTTACGACCTGATAATTGCCGAAGAGCAAACAGCTAAAATTTTTGACTGGAAAACCTATCGCCAACCGAAAAATAGAGCTAAATTAGCTAAAAATTGGCAAACTAGACTTTATTTATACGTATTAGCTGAGACTTCTGTTTATAGTCCCCAACAGATTTCCATGACCTATTGGTTTGTTAAATCTGACAATCCTCAAAGTCTGACCTTTCCCTACAACGATGAGCTTCACGCTCAAACAGAAAAAGACTTAACACATCTATTAAACAATTTAGAACAATGGCTAGAAGCAGAATCACTAGCTGATGTTCCTTTTCCTCATCGAGCCAACTGCGAGAATACTTGTCCTTTCTATCAATCGTTTGAGGCGATCGCTAGTACTGATAAGGTTTCAACTACAGGAAATCCTCCCCAAGCTGACTGGCTGACATCAATCGCCCAAATTGAAGAAATCTCGATCTAAAACTTATCTGGTGGAGAAATTTTCAGATGAATCGATAAAGTGATAATCTAAAAGGTGGCAAAATTTTACACTATATTAAGATTTTGCGGGCGACACAAACCCTGCCTTACGAAGACAGGGACGCGCCCTTACCTGCCATATAAAACAGCTAACCACCAAGTAGATAATAAAACATGGTAGCCACAACAGATAAAACAAACACTGGTAAAATTACTCAGATCATTGGCCCCGTACTAGATGCAGAATTTTCTAGCGGTAAAATGCCCCGTATTTATAATGCCTTGGTAATAAAAGGCATAAACCCAGCAGGACAAGAGGTTTCTGTCACTTGTGAAGTACAACAACTACTTGGTGACAACCAGGTTCGTGCTGTTGCCATGAGCGGTACAGACGGTTTAGTACGCGGTATGGATATTGTCGATACTGGCGCACCAATCAACGTTCCTGTAGGTAAAGCTACTTTAGGCAGAATTTTTAACGTTCTTGGTGAACCCGTAGATAACAAAGGTTCTGTAGATACAGAAGAAACTTTCCCTATTCACCGACCTGCACCTAAGCTAACTGACTTAGAAACTGCACCTAAAGTATTTGAAACCGGAATTAAAGTCGTTGATTTGCTTACTCCCTATCGTCAGGGTGGCAAAATTGGTCTATTCGGCGGTGCTGGTGTTGGTAAAACCGTTATTATGATGGAATTGATCAACAACATCGCAATCCAACACGGCGGAGTGTCGGTGTTCGGTGGAGTAGGCGAGCGTACTCGTGAAGGTAATGACCTTTACAATGAGATGATTGAATCTAAAGTAATTGATGCAGAGAATCCAGAAAACTCTAAAATTGCTTTGGTATACGGTCAGATGAACGAACCGCCGGGAGCAAGAATGCGCGTTGGACTATCTGCACTGACTATGGCAGAATACTTCCGCGATGTAAATAAACAAGACGTATTGCTATTTATCGATAATATTTTCCGTTTCGTACAGGCTGGTTCTGAAGTATCGGCACTTTTAGGACGGATGCCTTCTGCGGTTGGCTATCAACCTACTTTAGGTACTGACGTGGGCGATCTGCAAGAGCGCATTACTTCGACTAAAGAAGGTTCGATCACTTCGATCCAAGCAGTTTACGTACCAGCAGATGACTTGACTGACCCCGCACCTGCAACTACTTTTGCTCACTTGGACGGAACTACTGTACTATCTCGTGCTTTGGCTTCTAAAGGGATCTATCCTGCGGTAGACCCCTTAGATTCAACTAGTACTATGTTACAACCTGGCATTGTGGGAGAAGAACACTATAATACTGCTCGTGCTGTACAGTCTACTTTACAACGCTATAAAGAACTACAAGATATTATTGCTATTTTGGGCCTAGATGAACTTTCTGAAGACGACCGTCTGACTGTAGACCGCGCTCGTAAAATTGAGCGTTTCCTATCTCAACCCTTCTTCGTAGCTGAAGTATTCACTGGCGCACCTGGTAAATATGTTTCTTTAGACAAAACCATTAAAGGTTTCCAAATGATTCTCAATGGAGAATTAGATGATTTGCCAGAGCAGGCTTTCTATTTAGTAGGTGATATTGAGGAAGCGAAAGCTAAAGCTGAAAAACTTAAAGCTGCCGCGTAAACAGTGAACAGCGCGTGGGATGTGCCGAGGAAACCTCGGCATACAGAACCACGTAAGACAGTAATCAGCAAATTTTTTGTTACTCAAAACTGTTCGCTGACCCTGATAACATCACGTTTACCTTATGCTTTCTCGATCGACGATAACTAGATAACTGATAAACATGGCAATAACTCTAAAAGTAATTACTCCAGACAGTACAGTTTGGGACGAACAAGTAGAAGAAATCGTACTACCTAGCACTACGGGACAGTTGGGTATATTATCAGGTCACGCACCTCTAATCACAGCTTTAGATATAGGGGTAATGCGTGTCCGTCCCAGTAAAGACTGGAAAGCGATCGCTTTAATGGGCGGTTTTGCTGAAGTCGAAAATAACGAGATTAAAGTTCTGGTTAACGGTGCCGAACTAGGAGAGAAGATCGACAAAGAGAAAGCTCGTACGGCTTACGAACAGGCTCAAAGTCGCTTACAACAAGTAGAAACTAGTGAAGATCGCCAAGAAAAAATTCAGGCAAATCGCGCTTTTAAAAAAGCTAGAGCTAGGTTTCAAGCTGCTGGTGGTATGGTTTAAACAAAAAAATAGGGCGGGAAAGTGAACTTCCTGCCCTTAACCTTAATCGATTTAAACGATATTTGCTTTTAGTTAGTGCCGGTAAATACGACATCAGGAAACTTGGTTTGCGCCTGTGACATTGGTGTGATTTTACCTTTTTCTGTCCAGAAATTAATTACTTCTGTGGCTTTATTGAGAATAGCTATACCTTCAGCTTCTTCGATCCAGTTTTTACTATCTAATTCATCTTTCAATTGTTGCCAAGCATCATTACGAGGCCAAAAATAGTAAGCTGTCAGAGGACTGGTGCTTTTGCCTACTACTTGATCCACCGCGATCGCTACATTTTTATCTAACCACAGAACTTTTAATATAAATCTTGACCCTGACTCCAATTACGCCTCCGAATTATTATCTAAATAAAAAGTTATATTTTCACAATTAACCGAATCTCATTATACTAGATTGCAATCATGAACAAAAATAAATTTTCAGCTATAGTTGTTTTTGATATTGATGGTGTCATTAGAGATGTCGGTAATTCTTACCGTAGAGCGATTTCCGATACTGTAGAAAATTTTACTAACAATGCTTGGCGACCTACATTAGAAGATATCGACACACTCAAGTCAGAAGGGATTTGGAATAATGATTGGAAAGTATCGGAAGAATTAGTTTATCGCTATTTTGAAGCTCAAGGGCAATCTCGCCAACAATTAAATTTAGATTACGATCGCATCGTCGATTTTTTTCAACAACGCTATCGGGGACAAAATCCAGAATTGTTTGACGGTTATATTGCTACAGAGCCTTTATTAGTATCTCCTAGCTATCTACAGCAATTGAGTGAAAATAACGTTGGTTGGGGCTTTTTTAGTGGTGCAACCAGAGGTTCGGCAGAATTTATTCTCAAACACCGCTTAGGACTGAAAGACCCCATTCTCATAGCTATGGAAGATGCTCCCGGAAAACCCGACCCCACTGGATTATTTGCCACTATTGTTCGACTAACAGAAAATGCTGACTGTCCTCTATTTTATTTAGGAGATACGGTAGCGGATATGTTGACCATCCAAAAAGCTAGAGAAGTCAAACCAGAAGCCAATTGGATCGCAGTGGGAATTTTACCCCCTCACGTACAATCATCCACTGTCAAACAAGCTTATGCTGAAAGACTCAAAGAGGCGGGTGCGGCTATTGTTTTAAATAATGTTACTGAATTAAGTATTGCTCGAATTACCCAACTAGGAAAAATCAAATAATTATTT
>JBHJNX010000116.1:0-55934 GCA_050330335.1 Pleurocapsa sp.
AGACTGTTCGCGAACAATAGTTAGTAGGGTAACTAAACAAGGTAGCAATACTCCCGCTAGATAAACCCCAGTTAAAACTTGTAATGGGGTCAACACGGCCAAGGTTTCTGGTTCGGCAAACAGCAGCAGTCCGTCCTTACGAATAGAAGCTAAAACAATAGGCAATGAGGCTTGAGGGGGGAGGTTAAATAATCCCATTAAAGGATTAATAATATTGGCTAAAGTTGCAATCACTCCTAACCAATTCAATAGAGAGGCGATAACAGTAATAATTAAAAAGATGGGAATCGCATTGAACAAAAATTGATTAATAGTTGCCTTGGCTTCTCGCCAAATTACCGACCAACGTGGAAATTCTAAAAATGCCCTTCCTTCGATTACTAGGGGATTTTGAGTCGATTTTGCTGTAGGGGAAGAAAGAATGCGAGTATATATCAAGGTCGTTACGGTTAAATACAGTAAATAGGGAATTACCAAGTAAGGTAACTCAGCAGCACTAAAAACTCCTAAAGTTGCAGCAAACTGATAAGAACAAGCCGAACCAAAGGCGATCGCCGAAATACAAGTTCCTCTAGAACAACTAGAACAGGCACGGGTACTAATCACCGCAGGAACATTACAGCCAAACCCCATAATTACTCGCACTAAATCCCTTCCCGATAACCCGAACAGACGCAGTAAAGGATCGAGAGTAATAGTAATCCGTTCTACCAAACCACTAGCTTTATATGCGCCCAGGAATAAAGCATAAAGAACTACCGTGGGCATCGCCCAAATAAATAGCAAAGGTCCCATGGTTACCAGTCCATACCGACCTACCAGTACTTCCCTCAGCAAAGTAGGAAGTTGGGATAGAGGTAAGGACGTGACACCTGGATCGAATCCAGGTGCTTGAATCGTCCGTTCAATAATGCGAGCGATCGCAGCTTGGACTACGGGATCTACTAAAGTCGCAAAGGAGTTAGCCCCCCAGACAGCAATAATCGCAGGAAGCAGCAATAGAGCGATCACCACTAACCAGCCCAGACGAGAATGTTCTAACAGCGTTGGTTGGGGTTGAATCTGCCAACCTGCGATCGCAGGAATCCATTGCGAGGGAAAAGAATCGGGTGCTTGTAGAGAAGCTAAAATAAAGTCTTTTTGATCTGCTGTAAGGTAGCGAGCATCTACAGTTACAATAGTCAGGTTAGAAGCTCTCATCCATTCCCGAACCACTTGTTGAGTATGAGCCGTTGGTTGCACCTTATCCCAGAAAGTAATTACCACAATACCCCGTTTGTCTGCTAGCAAGGGTAATAAATCTGCCAAATCTCGATCTAAGTCAGTTGCCTTGACTGCCAATAGCACGGTGTCATTCTCTTGTAACTGTCTTAAAGCTTTTTTGGTAGTTACGCTGTCAGAACGATAGAGAATTCCAGGGGTATCGATAAAGGTATAGGCTTCAGATGGATAAGTTTCGCAAGCTACTGTAGAACCACGAAAATTGTCACTATAAGCAGACTTTCCAGTCAGAGAAGCAATTAGTTGGGACTTTCCCGTACTTTCTTTGCCAATGACCACAATACAATCGCGCTCTATTTTTGACTGGCGGAAACGCTTCCGTTTAGGAAGCTTGTTCCACGCCCGTCGTGACGGCGTAAAGATCTTCATGTTTCTAACAAATACAATCGTTACTACAGCAAGAAAGGTCATCTAGAAACAAACCTTCTCGGCGATAGGCTTCTAATGGAGCAGTGTCGATTCCCAGACGTTGAGCGATCGCATTTCCTACCACGGCAAATCGCTGGCGAAATTTGTAAATGAAACAAAAAATTAAGTTGCCATGACGTACCGAAGGGCCCACGACAAATAATCCTGGGGTTAGGGTAGACTCATCTGCTTCAGTCAGGGCTGCATAGCCATATGACCAATCAAACAGGGGCGCGATTTGTTTTAAACTGGTATTAAAACCCGTACAGAGAATCGGCGGTGTGGAACTAAACCATTGTTCATACTGACTTTCGACTATATATCCATTTTTAACAGCTTTAACTGCTTCAATCTGCTCTTCCCCAATTAGCTCGACTAGACCCAGAGAATAAGCGATTTCCAGACGTTTTAAGCTATAGGGAGATAAGGAAATACTGGGGTCTGAGTCTAAGTTTGACCAGCTACTATGGCGATCTAGCAACTTTACTTTTTTCCCTAGTGCTGCCAAATTTGACGCTGCATCGACACCACTTTCATATCCCCCAACAACCACGAATTCATCCCCTTCAAGCTCTGCCCAAGAACGTACTTGGGAATTATGGATACACAATTCTGCCCCTGGAAAAGGATTTAAATTGGGATATTGAAACTCTCCTGCTGCCCAAATCACAAACTGGGAAAGTAGCTCCCCGCTAGAAGTTTGGATGACAAAGCCCTTACCTTTAGGTAAAGCTTCAATAGTTTTAACTTCCGTTTCTGTTTTGATAGGCAGTTGAAAATGCTCGGTGACAGTCTCCAAATATAAGGCGTATTCTTTCCCCGAAAGATGTTCCCTTCTAAAACTGAGGGCAGGAGAAGTATTTAAAACCACTGCGTTGAGATCCAACAGTCCAAAACCATGACTGGGAAACGATGGCGTAATAAATCGCATTTCTTCAGGCCAACGACTAAAAGAAGCCCCTACTTGATGCCGTTCTAAAATGACAAAGTTTTCGATCCCTAAGTCTTTTAAGACTACTCCACAGCCAATCCCAGCAGCCCCAGCCCCCACAATGACAACATTAAATTTGGGATTATTGGTGTTCATGAGCAGACAATTTTGAATAGTTCCTTTCTGATAATGATAATCATTCTGTAAAATAAAAGTTCGTTTTCTAATCAAAAATATTGAATGTTGAGGTGCTTGTCCGCTGCAATACCTTGTTATCCAAAGCGCCGAAACAGCTTGCAGCACAACATTAATCGGCTAGTCCCAAAATTTGCGGAAAGCGCGTTTAAGCTCGCTTACACCATTGTTCTCGAACCACTTCCCGTGAGCTAGTATGACTCTGTATGACCAAGGATAACGTATTTGTTCTTTTTCTATGCGTAGGAAGTCATAAGCGTATCGCTGACCCAGCGCATCTGTACCGTGACTCGGTATCCGTTCCGCAGGGGTAGTACCAGCCACCCACTCTCCACGAAGCGGAAAGTCTACTGTTATTGGCTCAATTTCCATGCCGATGCTCTCAATGTTGCCCAACTATTTATTATACCTGAACTTCCAGTTTGACAAAAAGCGATCAAGCTTGCTGCATAAAGGATTAGCTGACTTGAGCCGAGACATTTACTGGGTACAAATCAAGGAAACATCCAATAAATCTAAGCAAGATTGTTGAAGGGTACTTGGTTGAGTTATCTTAGAAAAAATATATTCTCCACTAGAGTTAGTATACTTATGGCTGGCAAGGTTTTCATCTTTTGTTAGTACTTTTGCATAGGGAAGTTCAGTTAGAAGAAAAACTAGAAACTCTACAAATGATGCAACTAGCGGAAACTGGTTTTACCGAATGGAATGATGAGGAAGAAGATATCTATGATGTCTAAGCCTCAACCTGGACAAATATGGCTAGTCAGATTTCCTTTTAGCGATCGCTTGAAACTTGTCAATCAGATACGTAATGCGATCGCCTGATTTTTATAAAGCTGTTCAAAAGAGCGATCGCATAGTTTTGAAAAGTAGATACATAGCGCGATCGCTTTGTTCAAAAAAATTGTCCATCTACTGATGATAATGGTGGTTTTAGAGTATTGTAATGAATGCAAGCACCCCGTGAATTGTGGGAGTAAAATTTGCTCGCGGGATGACAGCTATTTACTATCTCTTATTTGCTTTTTAGTATTATTTTATGTTTCAATGATTAAGGTATAATTTTAAGAATTTGGACTCCCCTAATGACAAACAAAAGATTAGGATGTAAGAGTGAACGTTCGATTAAACCCCTTACATTCATTACAAACGGGTAGCTGGTTTAAATTAATTTGTGGAGCTAGCTATCAACATTTACCTGCGGTTCGCAGTCTAGCTTTAGCTTATGGTCTGGCTGGTGCAGATTGTATTGATGTGGCTGCCGATGAGGCTGTAATTACCGCAGCCCAAGAAGGTATAGTGGCAGCCAGACAACTATCGCGAGGAAGGCGATCGCCGTGGTTAATGGTGAGTATTAATGATGGTCAAGACCCTCATTTTCGCAAAGCGGAGTTTGATGCAACTCAATGTCCTAGTGATTGTCCCCAACCCTGTGTGGGAGTATGTCCTGCCAATGCAATTAGTTTCGAGGCCGATGAGTTTAAAGGAGTTGTCGATCGCCTCTGTTACGGTTGCGGTCGTTGTTTACCCATTTGCCCTTCGCAGTTAATTACGACTCGTTCTTATGTGTCCACTCCGGCGGTGGTCGTCCCTTGGATTAAATCGATGGGAATTGACGCGATCGAAATTCATACTCAAGTAGGTCATTATGCTGATTTTAAGCGAGTTTGGCAACAACTCTGGCCGAGTATCGAGCATTTAAAATTATTGGCAATTAGCTGTACCGATGCTCCGAATGTCATTGATTATCTGCGTAGTCTTTATGACCTAATTAGTCCTCTGTCCATACCTTTAATCTGGCAAACTGACGGACGATCAATGAGTGGAGATATTGGCAAAGGAACAACTCATACAGCGATCGCTTTTGCCCAAAAAGTTCTATCAGCTAATTTACCAGGGTATGTTCAATTAGCAGGAGGGACTAATAACTATACTGTAACTAAATTAAAATCCACTGAAATGTTACAGCAAAATAATAACCAAAATAATAGTGATTTAAACCCAATAAATACGGTGATTTCTGGTATTGCTTATGGCAGTTATGCTCGTTATTTACTATCACCAATTATCCAAAAATTAGAAGTCAGTGAAAATAAAACTTTAACTCATAGCTTACCCCAAAATAAACCAATTAAACAGAGCTTTATTCAACTAGAAGAAAATCAAAAGTTATTAAATTCAGCAAGATTAATGGCTAATTCATTAGTCAATCAACTTAAGTCAGAAATTTATCGTAATTGACTTTAATTAGCTACAGTAGCCAATAAAAATTAATTGGTATACAGAAAAAAGTTGGTTTTTGTGCTATAAAACCAGCAAAGAAAAAAACAAAAAACCGTTTTAATTCCGAAACATCTATTTTAATGGAATCAGAAAATTTAGCTTCCCATCGGATGCAAATCACCGATAATCTAGACGAATTACTGGCAATATTACCAGAGTCAATCCGCTCAAAATTAGTAAACCATCCTCAAAAAGATAATCTGATTGAGGTGGTGATGGATTTGGGCAGACTGCCAGAAGCACGTTTTGCCAACAATGTAACTTATCTTCGGGACGAATCTATATCCAAAGCAGAAATACAGCACTGTATCGAGCGAGTCGGAGCATTCAGCAGCGACAACCGTGCGGGAATTGAAAGAACTTTACACCGAATTAGTGCCATTCGCAATCGTACAGGAGACATTATTGGTTTAACCTGTCGGATTGGTAGAGCCGTATTTGGCACAATTGTCATGATTCGCGATTTGATCGAAACAGGTCAATCGATCTTGCTTTTAGGTCGTCCGGGTGTGGGTAAAACCACCGCCCTACGAGAAATTGCCAGAGTATTAGCTGATGACCTCAACAAACGAGTAGTAATTATCGATACTTCTAACGAAATTGCAGGAGATGGGGATATTCCCCATCCTGCCATCGGTCGCGCTCGGAGGATGCAAGTAGCACGCCCAGAACTACAGCATCAGGTAATGATTGAAGCGGTAGAAAATCATATGCCCGAAGTGATTGTCATTGATGAAATTGGCACAGAATTAGAAGCTTTAGCTGCTAGAACTATTGCCGAAAGAGGAGTGCAATTAGTAGGTACGGCACATGGTAACACCATTGAAAACCTAATGAAAAACCCGACTCTTTCAGATTTGATTGGAGGACTTCAAGCGGTAACATTAGGAGATGATGAAGCCAGACGCAGGCGGACGCAAAAAACCGTTTTAGAACGGAAAGCTCCTCCCACCTTTGCTATTGCCGTGGAAATGTTAGAAAGACAGCGATGGGTGGTTCACGATGACGTAGCCGCGACAGTAGATTTAGCTTTACGGGGTGTTGAGCCTGCCGCTCAGATCCGTACTGTCAATGATAGTGGGGAAATTACCGTAATTCACGAAGAACCGACGGCGCAATTGAACCAATTTCCCTATCAAAAAAGCTCTAGCATTACTCCCCTGCGTCCCCAGGGTTTGAGAGCTTCGGGAAAAATGACTCCTGTTAGTTCCATTTCTGGTAAACAACCAGTTGATGCAGAATTTGATCGCCTGCTAGATCGCTCTTGGCAAACCAGAGAGCCTAAAAGTAAGGGGCTGTACCCCGAATCGGATTCGGGGGCTTGTACGCCCCGCCAAAAAGTCAGAACTCCAGGCCCTAATGGAGAGGATTGGCCCGTTTATGTCTATCCCTATGGTGTAGGACGCTCTCAATTAGAGCAGGCGATTGACGTTTTAGATTTACCCGTGAGGTTAACCAAAGATTTAGATGATGCCGATGTGGTTGTAGCATTGCGATCGCAAGTTAAACATCATTCTAAACTGCGAAATATTGCTAAAGACAGCAATATACCGATATATACAGTTAAATCTAACACTATCCCTCAAGTTATTCGTATATTTCGGCAAATACTCAATTTAGACGACCCTAACATTCCCGAACCGACGGATTTACGCCTGTTTACTCAAGCAGGTAACGATGATGAAATTGAGGCTCTCGAAGAAGCCAGATTAGCAGTGGAACAGATTGTCATTCCTAAAGGACAACCAGTAGAATTATTACCGCGATCGGCTAAAGTTCGCAAAATGCAGCACGAGCTAGTAGAACATTATCGGTTGCAATCCGATAGTTTTGGTGACGAACCCAATCGCCGACTGAGAATTTATCCTGCGTAGGAAGTAGGGGGAATAGTAATATATTCACTGATTCTTTGTTTCCAAATGACCATAAAATTTGATAGCCTATGCTAATAGCTTTGGGAACGAGAGGAAGTCGTGGATATATCAATCGGTCGTGGAAAAAAGGCTCGTAGAGCCTATGGATTTGATGAAATTGCGCTTTCCCCTGGAGGGCGCACTTTAGACCCTAGTTTGGCTGATACCAATTGGGAAATTGGCGGCATCAAGCGAGAAATACCCATTATTGCTAGTGCAATGGATGGTGTAGTTGATGTCAAAATGGCTGTTTTGCTGTCGGAATTAGGTTCGATGGGAGTTCTGAACCTTGAAGGTATTCAAACTCGTTATGCTGACCCCGAACCCGTTTTAGATCGTATTGCCTCAGTAGGGAAAGATGAATTTGTCGGTTTGATGCAGGAATTATATGCCGAACCCATCAAACCAGAACTAATTAAACAGAGAATTACCGAGATTAAATCCCAAGGCGCGATCGCGGCGGTTAGTCTGACTCCCGCAGGGGCGAGCAAATACGGACAGACGGTAGCAGAAGCTGGAGCAGATCTGTTATTCGTTCAGGCAACAGTAGTTTCTACTGCTCATCTATCTCCAGAGAATATTGCACCTCTAGATCTGGCTAGATTTTGCCAAGAAATGCCCATGCCTGTGGTCTTGGGTAACTGTGTTACCTATGAAGTAGCTCTGAATTTAATGAAGACTGGTGCTGCTGCTGTCTTAGTAGGCATCGGACCTGGTGCGGCTTGTACTTCTCGCGGCGTGTTGGGAGTCGGTGTACCTCAAGCAACGGCAACGGCTGATTGTGCTGCTGCCAGAGATGACTACTATAGAGAAACTGGTAAATATGTTCCCGTAATTGCCGACGGCGGTATTATTACAGGAGGCGACATTTGTAAGTGTTTGGCTTGTGGTGCTGATGCCGTAATGATTGGCTCGCCCATTGCTCGTGCAGCCGAAGCTCCAGGTGGAGATTACCATTGGGGAATGGCAACACCCAGTCCTGTATTACCTCGTGGTACTCGAATTAAGGTGGGTACTACTGGAACGATTAAAGAGATTTTAGTGGGGCCTGCCAAACTTGACGATGGTACTCACAATCTTCTCGGTGCAATTAAAACCAGTATGGGAACTTTGGGAGCCAAAACTCTCAAAGATATGCAGCAAGTAGATGTAGTGATTGCTCCTTCACTATTAACTGAAGGTAAAGTCTATCAAAAAGCCCAACAGTTGGGTATGGGTAAATAAATCAAATTCCTTTAAACAAGGATCAAGTAACAACTGATTACTGATTTCACGGAAGTACGGTGATTTTACCCGAACACCAAATCTTATCCGATTGAATTGCCAATTCGGCGATCGCAACTTCTCCTAGATTAATTTTTAGGCTGTCTTCAAAATTAACTGGTAACTTCGGTGTGGTTATTATTTGCAAAGGTGACAATAAAAGCTTGTGTCCATCGCTCAGACTCAAGCCAGAAGCAATCTGAAGTTCGATTGTTGTGCCAGTAGTATCTATTAATGTTCCTTGCAGATTTAATTTTCCCCCAGCGATGGTTATTGATGACCAGTTCATCCTAAAATCATTTAAATTTAGTTGGGAGCGATCGCTTTGGCTAGTGGTAAGCCAATTTAAGAAAAAATCAGTCAAACCATTAGATAGAATAGAAGAAGCTAGGGAAGCTTGTAAATCTGCTGCTGTTAGCAATACTACAAGCTCTACATCAATTGGTTCTAGTAATCGAAGCGGTTGGCGTTTTTTGACCACTTCCGTCACATTAAAAGCAAGGTTAATTCCTGTCAATTCAATCTGACTGAGATGAAGTCCTTGATATACTGCTTGGCTGCAAGTTAAACCTACTTGAGGGAGATAACCCCGAAGAATTTGGCTGTTGCTACCGGCAATGGTTACTTGTAAATTTTCGCTCTGTTGAGTTTGCGATCGCAACCATAGTTTGACTGCTGTAGATATTACTTTATCGATCATCTAATAGATTCAATTTGGTTCTGTATAGTCTATCTCAAACTTTTCTAAATAATTGATAATTTTTGACTTTTTCTGGGAAGTATAGAGATAGCGAATGCTTAGAGACAGTTAGCCTTTCGGTAAAATAAACCTTACAGAGGGGAAAAATTGTCAGATGAGTGAAAGAATCCAAAAAATATTATCCCAGTGGGGAATTGCTTCAAGGCGTAAAGCAGAGAAAATGATCTTAACTGGGAGAGTGCGATTAAACGATCAAACAGCAAAACTGGGAGATAAAGTCGATTTAGCAGTAGATAAATTAGAAATTGATGGCAAAATCATTCAAGATACTCGTCCTAGTCTAGTGTATTTGTTGCTGAACAAACCGACTGGGGTAGTCTCTACTTGTGAAGATCCTCAAAAACGCCCTACTGTTTTAGATTTATTGCCTGACCAACTAAAACAAGGACAGGGAATTCATCCTGTTGGCAGATTGGATTTTGCTTCTAGTGGCGCATTGTTGCTGACTAATGATGGCGATCTCACTCTCAGCTTGACTCATCCACGCTATCACATACCCAAAACTTATTTAGTCTGGCTCGATGGTAATCCTACAAACCGTGATTTAGCTCGCTGGCGAGAGGGAGTGATGTTAAATGATTGCCCTACTCTACCTGCTCAAGTCAGAGCGATCAAGCATAAAAATAGACAAACATTATTAGAAATAGTACTAACGGAGGGGAAAAATCGTCAAATACGTAGAGTGTCCGCACAATTAGGGTTTAAAGTCCTTAAATTACATCGTATTGCCATCGGCAATATTAATTTAAATGCTTCTTCAATATCAAAACTAGCTCCTGGTAGTTATAGACATTTAACCAATAGCGAAATTGAATTTTTAAAAAACTATAATTCTACTTTTAAATTGGCTGCACAAGCGTCGGAGCGCAGTGTATGGAAAACAATAATTTAAATTCTCAAATAAACTTACAACAAAAATTAGAAGCAATAGGGACCACTCTCTATCAAATTCGTATCAATAAAAATATTTCTTTAGATGAGATAGCAGCCAAAACTCTGATTTCCAAGCGTCTGCTGCTGGCAATTGAAACAGGTAATCTAGAGGAATTACCAGAGCCTGTTTACACCCAAGCTCTAATTGTTAAATTTTCTCGTGCCATTGGTGTTACAGAATCTGAAGTGGATTTAAATTTAATTCCCCCTGTAAATCCAACAAATGCTACTTCTAATATAGCTCCAGCACTATCATCAGTAAAATCTGCCGTTCCCAAACCCTCGTTTAATTTTCAGTTTAACTTTCAACTGCGATCGCTTCATTTATATTTACTATATATTCTATTAGTTATAGTTTCGGTTATTAGTATTACTAATTTAGTCGAACGTCCAATTGTAATTAATGAAGTTCCAGAAGAAAAACCGGCATTAAATACTCAAGTAGCAGATTCTGGTAAAGATACTAATATTACTGTCAACAATAATCAACCCTCTGCTGCACCTCAATTTGTTTCTCAAGCAACTGATGCCCAAACTGTCATGGTAGGGATCAATTTAGCGGAAAGATGTTGGTTGAAGGTAATGGTAGATGGTAATCTGGCCTTTGAAGGTACTTTACCTGCTGGTACTCAGCGTACTTGGACTGGTAAAGAACAAGTGACAATTCGCGCTGGTAATGCAGGAGGAGTCGCCGTAACCTTCAATAACGGACAAAAACAGATTTTAGGCAAACCAGGTCAGGTTCAAGAAGTAACTTATACGGTTAATTAGGGCTGGCTGAGATTGTCTCGCCTCATCGAGACTCTCGTAGTCATTAGACCTATGAGCATAAGTCTTTAATCCTTAGTAAATAGGGCTTACTGAAAAAAACATTTTCTTTACTCTTTACTTTTTAGCCCTTACCCTAGCAAGAGAATTAACTATATTTATTCTTAATACTCTATCCAATGCCCTCTGGTATTACACACGATCGCATTACTCTGTGGACTCTTCCCTGGATTACTCTCGGAACATATATTTTGACTCGTCATGGAGAAGCAACCCTGCTTTTATCTGGTGGTTTTTTGTTTAGTGGCTTGATGTTCGGCCCAGATTTGGATATTTATTCCGTACAGTACAAACGTTGGGGGATATTGAGAGCTATTTGGCGGCCTTATAGAAAGTTGTGTCGTCACCGTTCTATATTTTCTCACGGGCCAATTATCGGGACTTTGTTGAGGGTATTTTATTTATTGATAGTAATTGCTTTTTGCGGAATGCTGTTTGTGGCGATCGCTCAGTTAATTTTTGGCTTTGACTGGAATTGGCAGCAATTTACACGACAACAATTATTTTTATTAAAAACCAAATATTTTACCGAAACCCTCGCTTTGTTCGTCGGTTTAGAATTTGGTGCGATGAGTCATTATTTGAGCGATCTGATTACTTCTGGTTATCAACGCCGACTGAAAAACAGCGGGAAGAAACCAAAAAATTCCCGAAATTTAGTTAATTTTAAGCAAGCTCAACGCAAATAGAGTCCAGCCGCATAGAGAACCAACTGCGAACATCAGCGAGCGTAATATGGGAAGGTCTAAAATATAAAACACAGAATAAAATGAGCGTGCTACAAGAAAGGCGATCGCCGCAATTTTAGCCCAGTCAGAATCGACTCCGGTTACGTAAGCCATCAAAGCCGCCGCCGTGTAGATAATTAAAGCCTCAAAACCGTTTTGGTGCGCCCATGTTGCTCTTTGACCATAGGGAGGTAATCTATCGAACATCCCACGGGGTGCAGAAGTATCGTATCCCACTTTAGCGCGGGCCAAACCTACGACGAAAAATGGTGCATATACTAAAATCACTGCTCCTACCACAGAGTAGAGCAAAACCGCACTAACAGATAAATTCATCTTACTTTATTAATTAACAATCAATCGAAATAAAATAGGGTAACTATTTTGTGCTGTTCTTCTGCTTCCCTACAAGTTTGTAAAAGAGTATCGCTATCATGAAAGGCGAAACAAATCAACTGCTGACAGCGAGCAATTATTTCTTGATTACACAAAGCACTGGCATCACCCAAAGACATATGGTCGTTTTCGGGATTTTCTACCAGATGAATTACTGTTTCTAACTGAGTTCTCGATTCTTTAGGCTGACGGGATAAACTTTGGGGAAGTATTACCGTTAGTAAATTAGAGTCAGCACGCATCGCACCTTTGATTGCTGCTGAATTAGTGCCTGTCGCACCAGAAGTAACTATACGATTACCACCCAATACTAAAGCATAGCTCATCATTTCGATTAGCTGTTGGTGCATGATGGGGACATGACGAGAGCCTAATAAAGCAATACGCTTAGAACCAGTTTGCTGAATTGCTGCTAGCTCTTGGGTTAATGTATCGAGGCTCGGATTAGTAATGATCGGAGTATTTAGTGATTGCTGACTCAAAGAATAAACACAATTAGCTTAAGTTTAACCAAGGGACGCGAAAGGCCTGTCGTGTCTTAGCGAGCATTCCCAAGTCCGCGTTTTTGGAGGTTTTTTCCAAAGCTTGTGACGGACGTTCGCATCTTACGTCGACGCGGGTTCTCGCCGCTTTGACGGCAGGAAACGTGACCCCAGTAATTGTAACAAAAGATGGTTAAATAAAGCGATGAATTGCTAAAAAACTTTATTAATAACTCGATCTTGGCGATAAACTCTAGGCTCTAAAGTTTAGCTAAAATTTAAATACTTCAAATAATTGCTTCAATCCCCGCAGGTTAAAAATTTTTTTATGACACAAAGATTCCGAATCTGTATATTAGGTGGCGGCTTTGGTGGTTTGTATACCGCCCTGCGTCTGAGCGAATTTCCCTGGGAAGATCAGCAAAAACCAGAAATAACTTTAATCGATAAACGAGATCGGTTTCTTTTTTCTCCTTTGCTGTACGAATTGATTACCGAAGAAATGCAAAGCTGGGAAATCGCTCCACCTTTTGAAGAACTATTAGCAAATACAGGTATTATCTTCCATCAAGGAAATGTTACCAATATCGATATTGATGCTCAACAGGTAGTTTTAGCTCTTGATACCACAATTAATTACGATACTTTAGTGATTGCTACTGGTGGACAGACTCCTGTGGATACTGTTCCCGGTGCTAGAGAACACGCCCTCCCTTTTCGTAATTTAGATCACGCCTATCATCTCCAAGAAAAACTCAGGTTACTCGAAGCATCTCAACCAGAAAAAATTCGGGTAGCTGTAGTGGGTGCGGGTTACAGTGGCGTGGAGTTGTCCTGTAAGTTGGGCGATCGCCTGGGGGAATTGGGTAGAATTCGCATTATTCATCGCGGTGATAAAATTCTTCAAGATAGTTCCGATTTTAACCGTGAAGCTGCTATTAAAGCTTTAGAAAAACGCCTGATCTGGCAAGATTTAGAAACAGAAGTAGCATCAGTGACCTCAGATACTATTTCTTTAACCTATAAAGGAAAAACCGATACTATTCCCGTAGATTTGGTTTTGTGGACTGTGGGTAATCAAATTCCAGAATTAATTCAAAATCTTCCCCTGCAAAAAAACCAACGGGGATTATTAAAAATTAAGCCCAATTTGCAAGTAGTAGAACGTGATGATATCTATGTTTTAGGTGATATTGCCGAATGTCATGATGCTGAAGGTCATCTCTTACCTGCTACAGCCCAGGTAGCGTTTCAGCAATCTGATTATTGTGCCTGGAATCTCTGGGCATCCATTACCAATCGTCCCCTATTGGCTTTCCGCTATCAACCACTAGGTGAAATGATGACTCTGGGGGCAGATAATGCCACTCTTAGCGGTTTGGGCTTAAAATTAGATGGTCCTCTAGCTTATATTGCCCGTCGCTTAATTTATCTCTATCGCTTGCCTACTATCAAGCATCAACTGACGGTAGGGATTAATTGGATTACTCAACCTTTGGTAGAGTTACTTTCTAATTAACCTTGACTGCTTTAGGTATAATTGCGAAGATTTCTTAACTTCAACATTAATGGAGGGGGGATTCCCTAACTTAAGCAAGGTGGGGTAGTTGAATTTATGCCTAAATCCGTTACTTCTAATTCTTTTTTACCGCCAAAACTGAATCCTCTTGTTACCCGACTGATTCAAAGCATTGTTCCTTGTATCGTCTATTGGGGTTATCAGTTGGAACTAAATATCTCAGATGAAGATGTGAATAAAGTTAAAGCTATTGCCTCAGATCGGGTGATTTATCTGCCCAATCATTCTAATTTGGATGATGGCTTAGTTATTTTTGGTTTATCGGCTCGTCTGGGACAATTATTTAATTATATTGTGGCTTATGATGCTTTTCGAGGATTAATCGGCAAACTACTGCAAACTGTAGGTGCTTATTCCATTCGACGGGGAATGGGCGATCGCACCAGCATCATGCAAACCTTAAAAATACTCCAGCAACCAGCCTGTAAATTAGTAATCTTCCCAGAAGGGGGTTGTTCCTACCAGAATGATACGGTGATGCCTTTTCGGAGTGGTGCAATTGAATTGTCCTTCAAAGCGATCGCCGAGTTAGTCAAAAAAAATAATACTCTTCCCGATTTTTATTTAGTACCCGTCAGTCTGAAATATCGTTATACCCAGGAAATGGATAGTGCGATCGCATCTACCCTCCAAAGGCTGGAAACTGCATTACAAATTCAACCAGAAACTCAAGATTGTTATCTCCGCACTAGAACGATCGCTCGAGAAATTTTTAATAATTTAGCAACTAAATATAATTTTGCCATCGAACTGACAGAAGATTGGAATCGAGCTATTGAAGAATTAAAGATTCAACTCTTAAATTGGTGTGAACAAAAATTAAATATCGAACCAAATCCACAAATCGCCATGCGGGAAAGAGTTTATAAAATTCAAGCTTATCTAGAATCGGAAAATGACAAATCTTCCCCCGTGACCTTAGAAATCAAAACAGCTATTAGCAAAGCTGCATTTACATTACTTAATTTTGATGCCATTTACGATGGTTATGTTGCTGAAAATCCAACAGCAGAACGTTTTTTAGATACCTTAAATAGATTTGAACGAGAAGTATTTCAAATAGATCGTCCTCAACCCAAAGGACATCGCCGAGCTTGCATTGTCATTGGTACTCCCATCAATCTTAAAGACTTTTGGCAATCCTATCAACAAAATCGAGAGAGTACTATAGTAACTTTAACTCAACAACTACAAACAACTGTTAGAGAAAACTTGACCACTGATCACTCATCATGAAATCTCAACTACAAAGCAATCAAGAGCCACCTAAAGTTATTTTTCTCGATGCTATGGGAACTTTATTTGGACTAAAAAAAAGTGTTGGAGAAATTTATCAGGCGATCGCCATAAAATATGGCGTAAAAATTAGCCCAAGCTTCATAGATCGGGCGTTTATTGCTAGTTTTAAAACTGCACCACCCCTGGCATTTAGTTCAAGTTACAGTGAAGAAAAAATGTATCTAGCTGAATTTAATTGGTGGCAAAAAATAGTTCGAGATACTTTTGAAAAATTGGATACAATAACTGAATTTACTGATTTTTCAGCTTTTTTTGCCGAAGTTTATGCATATTTTGCTACAGAAAGACCTTGGTATGTTTATCCCGATGTAATTCCCAGTTTGCAGCGTTGGGAACAAAAAGGAATTGAATTGGGAGTTATTTCTAATTTTGACCGTCGCTTATATCAAGTGCTAGAGTTACTAAAAATTAAACAGTTTTTTAGCAGTATTACTATTTCTTCAGAAGCAGGATTTGCCAAGCCTAACCCCAAAATTTTTCACATTGCTTTGCAAAAACATCATTGCATTTCTCAACAAGCATGGCATATTGGAGATAGTTTAATCGAAGATTATCAAGGAGCAATAGCTGTAGAAATTAAATCATTTTGGTTGAATCGCGATCAACAATCGATCAACTATGGAAATCAACTACCCAATTTAAATACTCTGGGATAAACTTGTGTTTATATATTGCTTAATATAAAGATTTTACAAAGTAAAACAAGGGGGATTTGGCTTTGGATACAGCTAATCAACAAAGGATATTAGGTTATTTCATAGAAGAAGCAAAAGAACATCTTCAAACCTTAGAACAAGGAATTTTACAATTATCAACATCTGTAAAAGATACAGAAAAAGTTAATGAGATGTTTCGTGCGGCTCACTCAGTTAAAGGTGGCGCAGCCATGTTAGGTTACACCAGCATTCAAAAAACCGCTCATCGTTTAGAAGACTCGTTTAAAATTTTGAAAGAAAATCCTATTGATGTCGATCAAAAGCTAGAAACTTTATTTTTAACTGGATACGATTATCTTCAGGATTTAATCGAACGTTTAGAAAGTTCTGCTGATTTTAGCGATAAAGATGCAGTAGAAATCTTGGAGCAGTCTGAAGCTAACTTCTTATTGTTACAAAAGTATCTTCATGAGTTGCTTTCTGGTGGCGGTGCAAGCAAGGATATTTCCCAACAAGTAACAACTAATCTTAAACAGATGTTACAGGTATTTAAACAACCTGACAGTCCCGAAAATCGTCACAGGTTACAAATTTCCTGTCAAAAATTGGCTGAATTAGCCCCAGATCAACCTAAATGGCAACAATTTATTGATACAGCTAAACTGGCAGTCAGCAATAAAAAATACCCCTATGCTACCATTGCTCAAGTAGTTATTAAAGAAATCAAACAGACAGGCGACTACCTCAACTCAGGTCAGATAGAGCAAATTATCCCCAGTAGAAACTTGCAGCAATTAGCGGCTACAGCTGGTAAAACCGCTACTAATGGGGTGTCTTCTAAAGCTAGTGTTACCATTCCAACAGATCCGCAAGGAGCAGCGATCGCTTTGTTAAACAATTTCAATAAGCAGCAAATTAAGCAAATTTTTCAAATTATTTCCAGTAAATTATAATTTACTCAAACTATTAGTTATTAGCATCAAATATCTATTCGATAGGCAAAATGTAAGCAAAGCTAATATATGTCATAATTAATTTTTAATTATAGAAATAAGGTAAATCTAAGATTTGGCTGTGCTTCAATTGAGTCTATATTTTTTGAGTATCTCAGAAGCAATAACTGCTCCATTCAGCTTTTTAGTGGCTTGTTCGGTATTAGCTCTTTGTGTCTGGACTTTAATAAGTGCAATCTTTGACGCGGTTTCTAGGGCAAAACAAATGCATCAAGTCCCCTGCACCAAATGCCGTTTTTTTTCTAGAGATTATCGTCTCAAATGTACTATTCATCCCCACACTGCTAATACGGAACAAGCTATTAATTGTCCTGATTATCTGCAAAATTAATTAAGTAGGCAAGTAATTCTGACGATAGTACTTAACTGCTAGCTGTTTTTTTGCTCATGTATCTTGTTGAAAAGCTCCTGAGTCATTTCTAGTAAATCAGTTTGAGCGATCGCAGTTTGTTCTCCCGATGTTAACCACTTCAAATTGACGGTATTGTTTTGAGCTTCGGCATCTCCCAATACCAAGGAAGCAACCGCGCCACTGCGACTAGCTCGTTTAAATTGTTTGCCAAAAGCACTACCGCTTAAATCTAATTCAACAGCAAATCCCAGGCTACGTAATTTTTGTGCTAGTACTAATGCTTGAGCTTCTGCGCGATCGCCTTGGGAAACCACATAAAAATCGGGTTTGGTGATCGGGGTTGACCGCAATTTTTGCAGCAATAAGACCAGTCTTTCCATGCCAATAGCCCAACCTACTGCTTGAGTCTCCGGCCCTCCTAACTCGGCAACTAAACCGTCATAGCGTCCACCTCCGCAGACAGTTGCTTGCGCCCCTAATTCATCGGATTTAATTTCAAATGCAGTATGAGTGTAGTAATCTAGACCTCTTACCAGACAATGGTTAATTTGATATGGTATACCTAAATCTGTTAGCAGTTGTCGAACTGTATCAAAGTGCCTTTTAGATTGATCTCCCAAATACTCGATAATTGTTGGGGCATTTTGGGCAATCTCTTGAGTTTTGAGGTCTTTACTATCTAAAATCCTCAAAGGATTGCGGCTCAAACGCTCTTGAGAATCTTGATCCAATTCATTCCTATAAGGAGTGAAATAATCTACCAAAGCTTGGCGATATCTAGTTCGATCTTCACCGCGACCGACAGAGTTAAGATCCAGTTGAAGGTTTTTTAGCCCCAAAGTTTGTAAAATATCTGTGGACAGAGCGATCGCTTCTACATCGGCGCGGGGTGCGTCACTTCCTAGCAACTCTAACCCAATTTGATGAAACTGCCTTTGACGACCAGCTTGAGGACGTTCATAACGAAACATGGGTCCTGTATACCACAAACGCTGTACTCCTCCTTGAGCATAAAGTTTGTGTTGAATAAAAGACCTAACCACTCCTGCTGTACCTTCTGGACGAAGAGTAATCGATTTACTACCTCCTCTGCTGCTGAAAGTATACATCTCTTTACCCACCACGTCCGTAGTTTCTCCAATGCCTCTTTCAAACAATTCTGTCTGTTCAAAAATTGGCGGACGAATTTCTTGGTAGGTAGCTTTTCCCAAAATTTCTTTGGCAGTTGCTTCAATTAATTGCCAGTATCCTACCTCATCGGGCAATATATCTCTAGTACCTCGTAATGCTTGAATCATTTATGGATTATTAATAAACATTGAGCATTTAGTGGCGATCGCCACTGATTAAAGTTTCCCTTTACCTACAACATTGCTACTAATAAGGGGTTTAAACGTCCCATTGTACATCGATGTAGGAGTATAGGGATGTCGATCTTGTCCTCTAGTTGAGTACTGGGTTACTCAAGCCCACGCTTACCCGAAGGGAAGCGATGGGTAATTGACTTATTTTGTAGACACTTTCTAAAGTTGTAGCAACATTCATCAAGCAATCGAGTTTTTTACCAGAAATAAGATAGTAATTATCAAAGATAATGTTATTATTTTTTCAACCTATATAGCTGAAATATTTACTTTAAAAATTACCAATTTTAGTCTCAACTAATTAGGGTGGTTAATAGTAAGTATTATTGGCCTGACTATTTTTCTCTACCAGGCTTATTTCCTGTAGAGTTTTCCAACCAGCCAGCCATAAAGACTCATCTTTAAGCTGTGCTGCATTAAGCCAAAAGCGAGTTTGGGGATCGCAAGATGCTACCATTTCAGCAAACACCCATTTGCCTTGATTTTTGCGATTGACAACTTGGAAATGTCGCCACCCCCAAGTTTTCTGTTTAGCTGTCCATTTAGAACCAACTAAATAAGGGAACTTCTGTTTTTGTTTTTTCGACATTTTAACTTCAAGAGATAATAATGATAACCTAGTCGCAATAATCTACCTATCAAATCGCGATCTTTATTATGAAAACTAAGACTACTTTGTATCAATTACTTTTACAACGAGTTAAGCAAGCTAATCGCTATGGTGCGATCGCTCTATCTTTATTTTTCGTTATTGCTTCTACTCCAGTTATTGCTGAAGAACAAACTATAGAATTACAAGATGTAAACTCTACAGAGTCACCACGAGCCAACCCTGGAGAATTACCCGCCGAATTACCTCAATTAAAACCCAGAGAACTACCCCCAACAACTCCACCCAATGCTACAACCCCGTCGGGAGAAAATATTGAATTTGCTACTGCTGAAACAGATTATACTCTTGGAGCCGGAGATTTAATTGCTTTAAACATCTTCCAAGTCGAAGAATATAGCGCTCAATATCCTGTGTTAGTAGACGGTACTATTAGTCTACCTTTAGTTGGTCGAGTTAATGTCAGTGGCTTAACTCTCAAAGAAACTTCCGAAGTAGTATCAAAAGAATATGCAACTTATCTCAAGCGGCCTATTGTTACCGTTGGCTTAGTTGCACCGCGCCCCCTCAAAATTGGTATTTCAGGAGAAATAGACAATCCAGGTACTTATGAAGTTGCTCCCACTGGTGACAATCAGAAATTTCCCACTGTTACAGATTTAATTACGCGAGCAGGAGGAATTACCACAATTGCTGATGTACGCAATGTTAGAGTTAGAAGAAACAACAATGGCAAAGAAGTTGTTTTTAACTCGAATTTGTGGTCTTTATTGAGCGAAGGCAATATCCGTCAAGATATCTCTTTGAGAGATGGAGATACTATCTTTGTTCCCACTGCGAGTGAAATCAATACTGCCGAACTCAGTAGACTATCTGAAGCTAGTTTTGGGTTACAATCTAACGAGCCAATTAAAATAGCCGTAGTAGGAGAGGTTTATCGTCCTGGTTCTCACACCATACAACCAGAACAAATAGGTCGTGATACTAACAACACGGATAGATCACAGTCTGCTCCTCCTCGATTAACTCAGGCATTAGCCTCCGCTAACGGCATCAAACCCCTAGCAAACGTCAGAGAAGTAGAAGTACGACGCACTGCTTGGGATGGAACAGAAAAGCTAATTGCTGTAGATTTATGGAAATTGTTGCAATCTGGAGATACCAACCAAGACATAATCTTGCAAAAAGGAGATAAAATCATTGTTCCTCAAGCAACATCTCTGGCAAGCGATGAATCAGAGGCAATAGCAGCAGCTAGTTTTAACCGCGAAACAATTACAGTCAATGTAGTTGGAGAGGTTGGCACTCCTGGCGCGCAGCAAGTACCCCCCAATACTCCTCTTAACCAGGCAATTTTAGCTGCGGGTGGTTTTGATAGCCAAAGAGCAGATTCTGGAAAGGTAGAGCTAGTTCGTTTAAATCCCAACGGTACCGTAGATAAAAGACAAATTGAAGTTGATCTAGCAGCAGGTATTGACGATGATCAAAATCCTATCTTGCGTCATAACGATGTGGTAGTAGTTGCTCGTTCCGGTGTTACCAAAGCTAGTGATGGTTTGGGTCAAGTCTTCAGTCCCCTGGGTGGTATTTTTAGTATTTTTAGGTTTTTATTTTAATGGCATCTAAGTAGCCTTATTGATGCTGCCCAGTAAACTATTTGGGTAGCAATAGGCTACCATGCCACTAGCCTAAAATAATTTGTGTTGTGAGGAATGGGGAAATAATGCCAGATCAAAGTTCGGAACATTCAATTTACTCTAATTTATTAAATGGACATGGGAGTAACAATGGTAATGGTGTTGGCGAGCGAAACCAAAACTATGTTTATTCTATGCCCGTTGTGAACCAAGTAGCAGTAGAAGAAGATGAGGAAAGTATAGATTTACGCCAACTGGTTCGTGTAGTCAAACATCGCTTACGTCTAATTGCTGCTATTACTTTAGGGATTACTACCTCAGTATCTATTTGGACGTTTAATCAAGAACCTAAATACAAAGGTAGTTTTCAACTTTTAGTTGAGCCATTAACTCAACAACAACAGCAAGAAGGCAATCCTTTATCTGTCTTAACTCAAGACTGGTCGGGCTTAGATTATGAGAGTCAAATACAAGTGTTACGCAGTCCTAGCGTCCTCCAACCGATAGTTAGGCAGTTGGCAGAACGATATTCAGAGATTGAATACAAAGAATTAATTAAAGCTCGAAACTCCCCTTTAAATATTGAACAGATAGAAGCAACGAAAATATTAGAAATATCTTATACTGATGGAGATCCTGATAAAATTCAATTTGTTTTAGATAATTTAGCTCACGCTTATCTAACTTATTCTCTTGAACAACAGAGAAGAGAAGTTAAACAAGGTATTGATTTTGTTGAAAATCAGCTACCAGGAGTTAGAAACCGAGTAGATGATCTTCAAGAGAAACTTCAAAAGTTTCGCCAAAAATATAATTTACTAGATCCTGAAAAACAAGCAGGCATCCTATCAGAAAAGCTGGTAGATTTTGAAGAGAAATATTTCGAGACTCAAGCCAAGCTTAAAGAAACTAAATCTTTATATACCACCCTGCAAAATCAACTAAGATTACAGCCAGAACAAGCGTTAACTTCCAGCTATCTCAGCGAATCACCAAGATATCAAAAATTACTGGACGAATTGCAACAAGTAGAAGTAGAACTAGCTAAAGAGTCGGCTCGTTTTCTACCAGATAATCCCGTAGTTCAGGCACTTCAAGACAAAAAAGACCAATTGCTGCCTTTACTCCAAAAAGAAGCTGGTAGTGTTGTGGGCAGTTCTTCTAGTTCGGTAAGTAACAATCCTGAACTAACCTCTCCTAGTTCCTTACGCTTAGAACTCAATCAACAATACATTCAAGCTGCCAATGAAATTCAAATTCTTGCAATTAGAGAACAAGCTTTAAAAGGTGCAATTTCCGAAATGGATGAAGCGATTGAGCAGATGCCAGTTGTTGCTCGTCAATATACTGACCTACAAAGACAATTAAAAGTGGCAACTGAAAGTTTAAATCGTTTCTTAGCCGCTCAAGAAGAACTGCAATTAAAAGGAGCGCAAAGAGCCTTACCCTGGCAAACTATAGCCGAGCCAACTTTACTGGAAAATCCCGTATCTCCCAATTCTCCTCGTAATATAGCTTTAGCTTTAATTGGAGGTACGTTATTAGGACTGGGGGCTGCTTTACTGGCAGAACGTTTAGATCCTGTTTTCCATTCCTCCGAAGAATTGAAAGAGAGCGTTCAACTACCTTTGCTGGGTGCAATTCCCATTCAAAAAGATCTTAAACCTTTAGAAGAAGACGAAACACCAACTAAAGAAGAAAAATTTAGCCTACCCCAGCTACAAATTGGCAACAATACTTTAAGTTTCAAAAATAAAAGCACTAAACCCCAACCTAAAGTTCAAGATAGCAAACAAAAATGGTATGGGGCATCTCCATTTTTAGAAGCATTTCGTTCTCTCAATACCAATATCAAATTATTGGGTTCTGATTCATCAATTCGTTCGATTGTAATTAGTTCTTCAATCCCTTCTGAAGGCAAATCTACTATCTCCAGTCATTTAGCTCAAGCTGCCGCAGCAATGGGGCAAAAAGTATTGTTAATTGATGCTGATTTGCGCCGCCCTCAAGTACATCGCTGGATAGGGATAGAAAACCAAGAAGGATTAAGTAATATTTTGGCTACAGGTTTAGAGCCTGAAGTGGCAATTAGAACAATACCCCAATGGGAAAACTTATCAGTAATTACCGCAGGAGATATTCCTCCAGATCCTACTCGTTTGCTATCTTCTCAGAAGATGTATCAATTAATGGAACATCTGAAGAACGAAAAAAAATACGATTTGATTATTTATGATACTCCTCCAATTTTGGGATTTGCTGATGGTAGAATTTTGGCTGGTCGTACTAATGGTGTAGTTTTAGTTGTCAGAATTAATAAAACTGATCGCTCTTTACTCAAACAAAATATCGATAATCTCAAGATGTCGAAAGTTCCTGTTTTGGGTATTGTCGCCAACCAAGTCAACCGCAGTTCCAATGGTTCTTACCATTACTACACCCATTATTATGCCGATCGCAAATAAGATTATATACTCCCCTACACCCTATCAAAATTAAATTGGTAAACTACTAGGGGGCTTTGACATTCAATCAAGTAACAATATTGTGAATACACCAGTTATTACTACAGCTTTTCTGATGACTGTTTTAACTTTTATCGGACTGTTGTTTTTTATTCGTGCTTCGGTTAAAGACCGAATCAAGCAAATCAAATTTATTCCTTCTGAATCAGAAGAGATTGTTTTGAGTAAACTACAAAAATATTTTGAACAACGGTCTTATCAAATAGTCAATGTGGACACTCAACAGCAAACTGTCACCTTTCAAGGTTTTGTTAGACCTAGTTGGTTTTTAACAGTTTTACTTACAGCACTAGCTGGATTGGGTTTGTCTTGCATGGCTTTGGTGCTGTCCTCTTTATATCCAAGCTGGAGCTATTGGAGTTGGCTGTTAATCCTGGCTTTGGCACCAATTGCAGGACTTTTTTACTGGCGGAATGCTAGTCGTTGGGAAAAAATTTTTCTCGCTGTAGAATCAGAAGTTGATGGAGCCGACTCAATTGTAGTTACTGCCCATCGGGATGAGTTAATTCAGCTACAAAGAAATTTAAGCTTGCCAACAAAAGAATAGATATCTTTACAGTAAAATTAAGGGACGTTGGGGTACAACGTCCTTTTTATATTAAACTGGTATTCTATACTCTGGAGTAATTTTCAGCGAATACCTGCCGTAGCCACCGCCTTGGCTCGCTCCCATTCTTCAATCTCTATAGATTGTAAACTGGGAAACAGAAAATGATTTTCTTCAACATATTGAGCTCCAAATAATCCTTTTTCTGCCCAAAAATAACGGTCTGTAGTATGCTCGTTTCTTTTGACTATCAATAAGGCTGGAGGCACTATTCCCAAAGATGATATATACTTGCGAGCGGCTGTTACTGGTTTTTGTTCGCCACTTTCAATATTATAATGAGGGACTAGCTCTAAAATCTTGCGTCCTTCCTGGCGACGGCGGCTTTTGCGTTTGCGTTTCCTTGCCAACCTTCTTACCTCCTATTGTTGTTGTTTAATAGCTGTAATAGCTGTAATCGTAGTTACAAAACATTGAGAAATTGTATCCTATTAAGCAAAAAAAATCAACTCCCTCAATAGCTCAAAAAATAAAATAAAAAAATCAGTGGAGCAATTGCTAAATCATTTACTCTCGAGAAGAATCGGATTTTATTCAAAACAACAAAAGTAATTAATCGATAGTTATATTTTTTGTTTGAATCAAGCAAGATTTAATAAAATTAATTTAGAAAATACAATCAATCAGTTAAACTTCTTGGAATTAAATAAATAAAAATGCCTTATAGTTATATTGTTAGCCAAGAATTTGCTAATTTATGTCGGTGCCAAATGGCTTTATTAAGTCAAGGATTTGGTGGTGTTTGGAGTGCTGTATATTTAACAGAAGGAATACCGACAGAGCGGCAGGAAGAATTTTTCCCTTTTGCCATTTATCCTCAAGAAGAAAATAAATACTTAGCAGAACTTCCTACATTAGGATTGGCAGAAATTTTGCGACAATTAACATCTCAATCTTCTTGGTATTCTACTCAGTTATTGCCCCATAAATTAAGCGCAGAAATATCATCTTCTTCGGCAATTGACCAAGAAGAAATTTGGCTGGCAAGAAAACAATTAATGTTACCTTTGGTTCATAAAGATATGATTATTGGATTATTAGTAGCAGGGCGCAAAGATAGAGATTGGCAAGAAACAGAATTTAAACCAATAGAAGAAATTGCTAGTACTTTAGCGATCGCGCGATTTTTAGATTTACAATATGAATACTCTCAAGAACAATTAATAATGCAACAAAATTTGCGTCGTCTCGAACGCAATCACCTCGAAGATTTGCTACATCAACTAAAAAATCCTCTAACGGCCTTGCGAACTTTTAGTAAGTTATTAATCAAGCGTTTATTACCAGAAGAACGCAATTATTCAGTAGCCCAAAGTATTTTAACTCAAAGCGATCGCTTTCAAGAATTACTACAACAATTTGAAGCTGAAATTAAAGATCTAGAACCATCAGCCACTCCTCTGACATTAAATACAACTTCAGTTAAATTATTAGAAGCAAATAAAGAAACTTACAGTAATTTTTTATTGCCAGAGTCGAGAGAAAAACTAGAATCAGTAGCCATCCAAAATGTTTTAGAACCTCTATTAGCTGCTGCCATGGCGATCGCCCAAGAAAGAAATATCCAGCTAACGGTAGAGATGCACCCCAACTTACCCGAAGTGACAGCAAATTTCAAAGCACTCAGAGAAGTATTAAGTAATTTAATCGACAATGCTTTGAAGTACACTCCTGCTGAGGGGAAAATCAATCTTACTCTAAAAACAGACAGACTAAACAATCATCCTGGGATGCTAGGAATTGCGATCGCCGATACGGGATATGGAATTAGCAGCGAAGATCGTCAACATCTGTTTGAACGTCATTATCGAGGAATTCAAGCAGAAAGCGACATACCTGGTAGTGGTTTAGGCTTGGCGATCGCCAAAGAATTAATCGAACAAATGCAGGGAGAGATTGAATTAATTAGCCCTAATCACCTCCAAGAAAATTCTCAATTTCCTGGCACAACTTTTATTATCTGGCTACCCATAAACAGTAATCAGTAAGCAGTAAGCAGTTAATAAATGAGAAAATTATATTTTTTATTACCCGGAACACAGGGCAAATATGGTGGTGGTGGACTTTGGGCAGAGTTAAAGACTTGCGATTTAGCCAGACAGGTTTGCCAAGCAGAAGTAATTACTTACAGACAGAAAGAAGCAGAACATTTATTTTTAGCAGATGTTTTACAACAAAAGGATTTAGACAACTGTATTTTTGTCATTGGCTGGGGTTTTGACATACCTAAATTAGTTAAAAGACTGCAAGGGCATAATATTATTTATCACGCCCATAGTGCGGGTTATGGTTTTCAGTTACCGCCAAATATTCCAATTATCGCAGTCAGTCGTAACACTATGGGTTATTGGGGGCAAAAATCTCCTAATGGTTTGATTTATTATTTACCAAATCAAATTGGAGATGAATTTTACAACCGTCATTTGACTAGAGATATTGATGTTTTGGTTCAAACTCGTAAATCTTCGGAATATCTACTAAAGCAATTAATTCCCGCCCTGCGATCGCGCTGTAAGGTAAAAATTTTAGATGGTTATGTCGAAGATCTAGCAGGGTTGTTTAATCGTAGTAAAATTTATCTTTATGATTCGGCAGAATATTGGGGAGTCAGTGGAGTTAGTGAAGGATTTGGACTTCCTCCCTTAGAAGCCTTAGCTTGTGGTTGTCAGGTGTTTGCTAGCATTAATCATGGACTCGCTGATTATCTAGATCCAGGATTTAACTGTTACAAAATTGCCAATTACTGCCTGGAATACGATCTACAGAGAATTTTAGCGGTACTGAACGGCGATCAAATACTGACTATATCTGAAGCTGAATTAGCACAATATCGCCCTAATAATTTAATTCCCAGACTAGAAGTCATTCTGACGGAAATTAACAGTTTTTTCAATTTAAGACCGCGCTATGTAGCCGATATTCCCAGTTTAAATGCTAGACGAATTAAGCAACTCTGGTTAAAGCGATCGCTTGGTAAGTTATTTAAAAGATTGAATATTAAATGTTGATTTATTTTTCTGCCTGAAATTGCTGCATTAACCATTGCCCTACTTCTGAATGATTAATACTCCTACTTCTTTGGAGTGCTTCAGTTAGGATATTTAATTTTAATCCTGTCAATATTTGAGACTCAGTAATTCTTTTACTCCCACCATTGGCGATTGCAAAAGCAATTATTTCACTATTGTGCGTATTTACTATCCAATATTCTTTAACCTGTAGTTCTTCATATAGAAGTCTTTTTTCCCCTAGATCATCGGCTAAAGATGTATTTGAAACTTCGATAACTAAATCTGGAACAGGATATTGATCTAGATTAACTATGCCCACTCCCCAAGGAATAGCATTAGCATTATCTCCAATGTAACAGGACAAATCGGGTTGAAATTCTCTCAATCCAGCCTGACGATAACTACAATTATCCTTGCCAGTCAAAGGAATGCCTTTGAGGCTAGCGTAAAGATAAATTGCATGATTAACAATAAAATGATCCTGAGAATGTTCGTTACCAATAGGTGTCATTTCAATTCTGTATTTACCTTGGTGATAGTAGCCTTTAGAACTTTGGCAAACAGGATATTCGATGTTTTTAATGTATTCATCCCAGGTGGCAATAACCCAAGTATCTACTGTGAATTGTTCGACGATAGAAACCATATTGATTTCAGAATTGTGCAGCACTGCTTTAAATTATATTAGATCGATCCAATGGTTATGCAACTCAAAGGACATCGCCCGTTCAATTTAAGTTATTGGTTCAGTGTGGATTTATCAATAGTTAATTTTAAGATAGCGCGATCGCAATGGAGAGTTGAAACAGCAGGAGAATTCAATACCGATTAAATTTTTTACCCAAGGGAATAGTGTCTCTATTTTCTTGGGCAATTATGTTTATAATGCTTAGAGGGAATTTGCATTGCTATTTAGATTTAAATATTACAGACTCTAACTCTATGTTTGCCGAAAGAACCTTACCTAAATTCGATCCTGCCTCAGTTAAGATTACTCAAGAAGAAGGATTAGTGCTTTACGAAGATATGGTTTTAGGACGCTTATTTGAAGATAAGTGTGCTGAAATGTACTATCGGGGTAAAATGTTTGGTTTTGTCCACCTCTACAATGGTCAAGAAGCAGTTTCTTCCGGCATAGTTAAAGCTTTAAGAAGCCAAGGAGATTATGTCTGTAGCACCTATCGCGACCACGTTCATGCCCTCAGTGCTGGCGTTCCTGCCAAACAAGTAATGGCAGAATTGTTTGGTAAAGAAACTGGTTGCAGTAAAGGAAGAGGCGGCTCGATGCATATGTTTTCTGCCGAACATGGACTGTTAGGAGGTTATGCTTTTGTGGCAGAAGGTATTCCCGTAGCTACTGGTGCTGCTTTCCAGAGTAAATACCGTAAAGAAGTGATGGGGGATGATAATTCCGATGGCGTAACGGTGTGCTTTTTTGGCGATGGTGCGAGTAATAATGGTCAGTTTTTTGAATGTTTGAATATGGCTGCTTTATGGAAACTGCCAATTATCTATGTAGTAGAAAATAATAAATGGGCGATCGGGATGTCTCATTATCGTGCTACCTCCCAACCAGAAATTTATAAAAAAGCCAGTGTATTTAGTATGCCTGGTTATGAAGTAGATGGTATGGATGTATTGGCTGTTAATACGTTAGCTAAAGAAGCTGTAGCTAGAGCGCGCTCAGGAGAAGGCCCGACGTTGATTGAGGCTTTAACTTATCGTTTTCGGGGTCATTCCCTGGCAGATCCCGATGAATTGCGATCGCAATCAGAAAAAGAATTTTGGTCACAAAGAGACCCCATTACTAAATTTGCGGCTTATTTAACCGAACAAAATTTGGCTACAAGCGAACAATTAAAAGAAATTGACACTCGCATTCAAGAGCAGATTAATGAAGCAGTTAAATTTGCTGAAGAAAGTCCCGAACCCAATCCTGACGAATTACATCGTTATATTTTTGCTGAAGATTAAACTCTCATTTGTAGGGGTGAACCTGTTGTTATCCCCTACAACAAAAAACTAGAAGAAATTAATTTCCCCTAGTCTAGTAAATTCAATGAAAATTGAAACAGATTGTTGTTGGAATATTTTAGTCTAAATAGCCCATTAAAATAGTTGGATCGTCGATTTCGTTGGATGCAACAGGACGATTACCCAAAATGTGAATGTCGCTGATTTTAAGCGTGCTGACAGCAATAGGGCGATTACCAGAAATAGTCAGAGAACTGTTAAAGTTGATCGTACCTTTGGTAACGGGACGATTTGAGCCTACAGAAACATAGGTACGGACTATTTCTAAGTGACTGGGTTCGATGGGTCTATTTTGAGGTAATAGAGTATTTCTCTCTTGTATTGATAAAGCTGTTGACTGATTTTCAGTTTCGGCTTCTGCAAGTTGAGAGCCGTTAATATCAACGTTTTCTACAGTCATCGGATTGTCTCCTAAATTTACTTAATATTGTTAGGGTGTCTGAGAAATTAAGCTACTATTTTCTACTACTATTTATTATCTCTTAATAACTGTCTTTATTTTGACACTCTACGGTTGTGGCGACAACAACTTATTCAACTCTGGTAATTAACAATAAGTCGTGTTTATCAATAGATTTAACCAAAACTGTCTAAGTCTATTGCTTTAAAACCACCCTTTTTAAATTGTAAAAAAACTTCTTGTAATTGTGACCAAATCAACGAAGCAGTAAACAGAGTGATAGGTAAAGTGATACCATAGGCAACAATAATACCGAAGCCAAAAGTCAAGAAACCCCCTGCCAAAAATATCCAAACTCCCAAACAAATTCCTGCATAAGTGAGAGCCAAACCAGAGCCTGCTAATTGATAAGAACTAGAATCTTGCGGTTTTTTTGACCAAGATCGCAATTTTTGTTCGATTTGAACTTGAAATGTTGCACCAAAAATCATAGCGATCGCTAGTCCAATAATGGGTATTAGAAATGGCGGTTGAGGATAATAGTACATAAATAGTTAATTCAATGATTATTTTGCCTTTATAATCACTCTATCGCGTAGTGGTAGCAGTGGGAATAATTGCCGCTACTCTTTCACTAGAAATTTGACGAAAGGTATTAACTGCCAAATCGAAGATTTTTTGCGGCTGAATCTCTTCTTGAATCAAACTCCAAAGACGTTGTATTTCTGTAGTATGTAAGCGATCATCTTCTGTCAGAGCTAGTAGTAGTTGACGGCGTAAATATTGTCCTTCTTCTGATAATAAGTATTGTAATCCCAAGCGTGCGGTGGGTAATAGGTCAAAGCGTTCATCAGATTGAGCGATCGCAATCATGTTTTCTAATCTCTGCCACTGAAATTTGCCATCTTTAATTAAAACATCGAGCAAACGCCTTCTAAGTTGGGGAGATTCTCCTGTTAGTAATCTTTGAGATACGTAGGGATAAGATACTTCGACGATTTTAAAATTGGGATTTAGGCTCAATGCCAATCCTTCTTGAGTAATTAAGGAACGAATAATTAGGGCAAATTTTGCAGGTAGACGAAAAGGATATTCATACATGATTTCGGAAAATTCATCAGTGATGGTTTTAAAGTTGAAATCACCAACGCTTTCTCCAATTGCGTTACCTAAAACTTTTTCTAAGGCGGGAATAATCGGTTGAATGTCAGTATCTGGGGTTAAAAACCCTAAATTAACAAAATCTTTGGCTAAAGCTGGATAATCGTTATTAATTAACTGCACTACTGCACTGGCAATAGTTTCTTTCATGGATTCTTCTAACTGATCCATCATGCCAAAATCAATATATGCCATGCGACCATCTAGGGTGGCGAAAAGATTACCAGGATGGGGATCGGCATGGAAAAACCCAAATTCTAATAGCTGACGCAAACCAGAAGTAACACCAATCTTGACTAATTTATCTGCATCTAAACCAGCTGCTTGAAGTTTAGCGACATCTGTTAGCTTAATGCCGTTAATCCATTCTAAAGTGAGAACTCTTTGATTACTATATTTTTTGTAAATAACTGGAACTTTAACGTCTGGATCACCATCAAAATTGTAGGCAAATTTCTCGGCGTTATTGGCTTCGTTGAGATAGTCGATTTCTTCAAATAATTTGGTGCCGAATTCATCGACAATTAAAGTCAGATCATGACCGAGATTTAATGGTAGCCAGGGTGCTAGCCAGCCAGCCAGCCAACGCATAAGATAAAGATCTAAACTGAGAAGGGGACGTAAATTAGGGCGTTGTACTTTAATCGCTACTTCTTCTCCACTGTGTAAGATACCTCGATAAACCTGACCTAAACTAGCTGCGGCAACTGGATTGGAAGAAATGTCGCGATAAGCAGTATCTACAGGACATCCTAGTTCCGATTCGATAATTTCAAAGGCAATTTGATTGCTAAAGGGTGGTAATTGGTCTTGGAGTTTGATTAATTCATCGAGAAAATCTTTGCGAATTAAATCAGGCCTGGTAGACAGTGCTTGCCCAACTTTGATATATGTAGGCCCTAATTTGGTCAGAATTTTACGTAATTCTCTAGCACGTTTCTGTTTGTTTTTTTCTTCTTGTTTCGTCCAGCGATCCAAGAGCAAATGAAGAACAAAATTACCAAACAACCAAACTATCACAACTGCTCTCAGTACAACTTTCCAAGGTCGGTAGCGATATACTTGGGCTATCTTTTGGGGATCGTAACGTAAACAAGGGTCTTGTAGTCCGAATTGACTTGTTATTTGCCCCCGATCGCTAGATAGTTTAGATGATTGCATTTCACTCCATTTAGAGAAACTCGATCTCGACTCAATTGCCCTTGACTTATTAAGGGTTTTTACTTAGTATACAATTATTTTAGTATACAAAACTACAAATTCCTTAACTCAAGATTATCTTCTAGTTTAAACTTCTTTGCAGTAATAGCGATCGCTTTTTCTTGGTGTTTCCCTCCCGATGTTCTTTAGGAAGCAACAGCAATACCGAGCATTTCTTCAGGAGTTAGGTGAGAATGAACGACTCTACCATCTTTAAACCAAATAATTCTCTGAGTTAAACGGGCTACTTCTGTTTCGTGTGTCACCATAACTACCGTAATACCGCTCTGATGCAATTCGCCAAAGATCTCCAGTACTTCTTTAGTCGTCTGTGAGTCTAACGCCCCAGTTGGTTCATCGGCAAGTAATAATAAGGGTTGATTAACAATAGCACGAGCGATCGCTACTCGTTGTTGTTGTCCTCCAGATAGTTGATTAGGTTTATTATGCATCCTATTACCCAAGCCTACTTTCGCTAAAGCTACAGTGGCGCGATCGCGTCTTTCGTTATAAGGTATATCAGCGTACACCATAGGTAGCATGACATTTTCTAAAGCACTTATTTGGGGTAACAGATGAAACTGCTGAAAGACAAAACCAATTTTGCGATTGCGAATTGTGGCCAATTCCGCATCGGAAAGTGCTGCAACAGTTACGTTATCTAAATAGTAATTTCCAGAAGTAGGTCGATCTAAACAACCGATAATATTCATTACGGTAGACTTTCCCGAACCAGATGCACCCATAATCGAGCAGTATTCACCTTGATGAACGATTAAATTAACTCGATCTAAAGCATGAACTATGGTGTCACCGCTACCATAGGTTTTAGTAACTGCTTCTAGGCGAATTATTACCGAATTAGATTGTGGAGATATTCCAGCAGAATCCATAAATAATTAGTTAAAGATTTTAGTATTGATGGTTATTCAGGGCGATCAGAGAAAGATGAATTATTTAATTTACCAACTAATTTACTTAATTCTTGTTGTATTTCTTGTAGACTAGTTTTTTCAATGAGATTTTTTTCTTGATTTAAATTAACTAAATGGTTATATTTATGACTGATATTGGCAACTTGCTGATTGAGTTCGAGAAACTTTTGGGTGAGTTTTTGCATGGAGTCTAAACTATACTCAAAAGACTGGGTTGATTTTTGTAAAATTAAAGAAGATTGAGAAAATTGATTTTGGGCGATCGCCAGATTGTTGGTTGCAGTAGCTAATTTTTCGGGGAAGCGACTATTATCTAAGGTATTAGCAGCTTGTTTAAAAGTATCAGCACTATCATTAATTTTAGCAAATGCTTTGTTGACTGATTGTTCGATAGTTATCCCCAATTGTTGAACCATTTGATTGAAGTCTTGACTAAAGCGTTCGATGGCTACTTCAGTAGAACTCATTGGTTGTATTTGAGGTAAATAAATATTGTCAATATAGTCTTCTATAGTACTGAGTAATTTAGCTTTAGTTAAATTGGTATTCCACAGTAAATTAATTACTGTTAACAAAGAACTACAAGCAATCGCGATTAAACTAGTCGTAAAAGCAATCCCCATTCCTTGCAAGGGTGCATTTAATTCTTCTACTAAACTTCTAATATCATTTACATCTACTTGAGTAATAGTTTGACTTAAACTAGCCAGATTAAAAGTAATTCCCAAAAAAGTTCCTAGTAGTCCAAAAGAAAGTAATAAATTAGGTAAAATACGAGAGACGTTATCGGCAAATTCACAGGTCAAAGGTATACCCAAAAAACTAAATTTTTCTTGACTATATGTTCCTTCAATAATGGCTGACGTATTAATTTTTTCTAGATTTTCAATATCTCTGAATCTATATTCCAGTTTAGTAATTATTTTCGGAGGAAATTCTAATTTAATTCCACCTAATAATCTTCTAGTTTTACTTGCCATCTGGGATAAATGGATATACACCAGTAATCGCAACAAGATGGCAAAAATAGTCGGTATAATTACCAAAAATACAGCTAAAAAAACTAGATAGCCGGGAAGTAAAGCCAAAATGCTTAAAATTTGTTCCATGATCTTATCAAATATATGGCTATAAGGAAATTAGTTCCTAACTCTCTAGTAGTTTACCAATTTAATTTTAAACAATTAATAGACTTCTCAAGAAGTCTATTAACTAATAACTGATTTACCCTATAATTGCCGAAGACAAAAAGACTATTCCGATCGCAGCGATCGCGCTACCTACAAAGCGAGTTATATATTTAAGAGAAATACGTTTGCTTAACTTAGTAGCTAGAATGTACGTTACTAATGAAATAGCTAACTGAATAATAGTAAAACCAATTAGATATGCCACTAAAGGAGTTGGTTCTGCGCCAAATATGCCTTCTCCGTAAGCAAAACCATGAAATATTCCTGATAACCCAGCTAGTGTAGTTATTAGTAAGTAATAATTGTTTTTTTCCCTTTTTTTCCCTTTAATAACTAATAAATAGCCAAATAAAACTACGGTCGCAGCAATAACTATTTCGGGAATGGGTAAATCAATCAAAGCTAAATGAATTCCCGCGCCGATACCCGTAGCAATGACAAAAGCAATGGGAATAATGATTCCTGCGGTCATCCCCACTGCCATTAAGCCACTAGCTACGATAAAAGCCAGATGATCCAAGCCAATCATTGGGTGTCCGAAACCAGACATAATGCCTTCAAAGAAGTTAGCGGGCATTTTACCCCCAAGGGGATGATGGGCGAAAGCTGGTGCGGTAATTAATAGTTCGATGCCAACAATTCCTGCTGCTATGCTTAATTTGGATAAATAGGAATTCTGCTTTAATGATTTCATTTTGCTATCTCTATTAGTTATTTTTACAATAAACAAGTTAAAAAGCCTTGTTTGAGGTCAGATTCATTGAGATTGCGCCCAATAAATATCAGTTCGTTAGTTTTAATTTCATCTGGTTTCCAGGGTTTACCAGGTCTACCATCTAGGGTCATATGTACTCCTTGAAAGACAAATCTGCGGTCTTCATCATCGACATTGAGTATCCCCTTCATGCGAAAGATATCCTGACCGATCGCTTGTACTAATTGATACAGCCAGCGATTGAGTTGATCGCCGTTGACAACACCAGTTTGACTGATGGCGATCGCTATAACGGTTTCATCGTGTTCGTGGGCAGATTCTTCTAAGAATTGGGGGTCGATGGCTAGGGCATTTTTGAGATCGAATGCTTGCATCCCTAAAATTAAATCCATATCGATCTGGCAATTTTGGGTAGGATAAATTTTGGCGATCGCATTTCTGCCCCGTATTTTCTTAGTTAAGATGGTTAATTCTTCTAGGGTAACGAGATCGGTTTTATTGAGTAAAATTACATCGGCAAAAGCAATTTGTTCTTCTGCTTCGCTACTGTGCCAATGGTCTTGAATATATTTGGCATCAACTACGGTAATAACTGCATCTAACTCTGTTTGTTTGTAGAGAATTTCATCGACAAAAAAGGATTGAATGACGGGGGCAGGATCGGCAAGTCCAGTGGTTTCGATGACGATATGGTCAAAGCTATCCCGCCTGGCTAACAATTTACTAATAATCCGAATTAAGTCTCCTCTTACCGTACAGCAAATACAGCCGTTATTCATTTCCAGAATTTCTTCATCTGCATCCACAACTAATTGATGATCGATGCCAATTTCCCCAAACTCGTTAACAATGACAGCTATTTTTTTCCCGTGTTCTTGGGTCAAGATGTTATTGAGTAAGGTAGTTTTTCCCGCCCCCAAATATCCCGTTAAAACCGTGACAGGAATTTTGCTTATTCTACTGCTTTTCTTCATACTTGCAATCTATTATTTGTGCGGTGCGTCTTTCTAATTCCCCTGCGTCGATTAGTTCCGATTCAATTACCATCTTTTCCAAAGCTAGTAACCAGCGTTGATAATAGTCCCAGCTTTTATCTTCCAAAACATATTCTGCTTCCCATTCAGCAATAGAAGCAATCAACTCCTGGCGAAAATCTTCCCATTCATAATGACCTTTTTTCGCCAAAGCCAAAGCCATCCCGAAGGCTAATCCTTCCCAGTCGCGATCAAATTTTAGTTCGCCGTTATTTCTTGGGGGCGATTCTTCACTGCCCATGAGGCTAGTAGCTGCAAAATGTTCAAATTTTAGTTGCATGATAATTAATGAATAATTAATAATTTAGGTTGTTTCTACTAAGGCTACGCCCATCATGGCTTCGGGGGTGACGAGTCCTGCTAATTCTGATTCACTCATCCCTTCTGTACCAGGAGGGCGTTGGGGTAAGACAAACCAGCGTATCTGCGCGCTACTATCCCAAACGTGAATTTCAGTTGATTCGGGCAATTCTACACCAAATTCGGTCAATACCGCCCTGGGTTCTCTAGCAACACGGGCGCGAAAGGTGGGGTCTTTAAACCAATAGGGAGGTAAACCAAGAGTGGGCCAAGGATAGCAGGAACAAAGAGTACAAACAATTACATTGTGGACTTCTGGGGTATTTTCTACCACTTTCATATGTTCCCCTTCCGCCCCCGACATTCCTACAGGTAGCCCGATATCGGAGATAGCAGCATTACAATCTTCTAGTAATTTGGCTTTAAATTCGGGGTCAGTCCAGGCTTTTGCCACAATTTTTGCCCCATTGAAAGGACCCATTTCTGTCTCAAAATAGTTAAGAACTTGGTTAACCGTCTCGCTAGAGATAATTCCTTTTTCGATTAGTAGAGATTCTAAAGCCCTAACCTTGGCTGCACTATAAATTTCGCGATCGCGATCGTAACTAAAGCCGTCGTATTTGGTCATAATAATTTCTCCCCACCTATGCCGATTCTAAATAGGTTTCAAACAAGTCGTTGTAGTAAACATTATTTGGTTCTGCCATTTCGCCCCATAATTCCGTTGCGGTGAACTTGACGTTATACACTGGCATGGGTTTGCCCAAACCATCGGTAGTAGGGAAAAAGTAAGTGTAGGGTGCTGGGTAAACGACATCGATCGTGCCTACTTTCCCCCGCAGGTTGCCTGGTAGACGGGTATGTTCTCCAGGGGGTGTATCTTTAACCCGAACTGTATCCCCAACGGTGAATTTGGGAGTCATTTCTACATCCCTTTGGGGTGAATCTCCTTCTCGTAGATATTTAATTATCTGTGCATCGATCGCAGGTTCGGGTTTGTTGGGTAAAGGGGAACTATCTAAATTGCCGTCTTCTAAATACAGGGCAGTTTTAGCATCTAATTCTTCGGCGGTAATGTAGCCTTCATTGATAAAGAAGCCTGCAATTCCTCCCAACCATTTTTCGTAGTAACGATATTTAAAATAGTCAAAGGGATTCATCCCCTCTGCACCCTGGCGTAAATGTCCCCAACTCCAAAAGCTTTTAAAATTAGTCGGTACGGTACTTATAGAATATTCGGGTACGGCATCTTTATCTAAATGATTGCTTAATGCCATCATCGCTACGTGAATACCAAAAATCCGTTCTTCCCAAGGTACGACGAATACCCGTTTCTGGAAATCTATTTCTCCTAAATTTTCTAGCCCTGCTAGATTATGTTGTAATTTCATAGTTGTTGGTCATTAGTCATTAGTCATTGGTCATTGGTCATTACAAATTCATTGCCACGCGAAATCCGATCGCCCGATTTAAAGATTCGGCAGGATATCCCGAACGATGTGCCGAACGACAGTGAGATGGCTTATTTGCCCAGGATCCACCCCGCAGAATACGGCATTCCGATTTACCTCCTTTTATCCAAGCTTTACCGCTATAGGGCGAGCCGTGATAGTTGTCGTGCCAAACATCGGCACACCATTCCCGCACGTTACCGTGTAAGTCGTATAAACCGAAAACATTGGGCATAAAGCTACCCACATCAATAGTTTGTTGGCGATAGGGAACTCCTGTTTCTACAGCATAGGCAAAAGTGCTAGCGTAGTCGGCTAAATTCCCCGTTACAGTATCCCCGTAAGCAAAAGGACTATTGCTATTACCGCGACAAGCATATTCCCATTCTGCTTCGCTAGGTAACCGGTATTGCTTACCCGTATGTGCTGACAGGCGAGCGCAAAATTCTACTGCATCTAGCCAAGAAACGCATTCTACGGGGCGGTTTTCTCCTTTAAAGTGGGAAGGATTGGGATTTAGTTCTCGCTTTACTTGGGCAAGTTGTGCCACAGCACGCCACTGTCCTTGAGTTACGGGATATTTACCCAGGAAAAAACTTGCTACTCTTACTGAATGCAAGGGACGTTCGCGATCGCTGCTCTCTTTCTCCTTCAGTGATGCACCCATGTTAAATTTACCTGCGGGAATCGATACCATTTCTAGGGTTCGATAGTGACCTAAATCTTCGGTGTAAAGCAAAGCCCGATGATAGGTGCGTTGTATTTCTTGTCCCGTGCGATCAACTTTTACTGTGGCAAAATCAAAATTTGGCAAGTCAGATAATTCCGAGCTAGAAGTAGTTGCCACGGCGTGATTTGCCGATACAGACCCAACTAAACCTACTCCTCCATAACCTGTCAGTTTGATAAAATTACGTCGCTTCATTTTTGGTATAGATATTAGTATAATTTATCGATTATTAATTATTAGGGTGGGCAATGCCCACTCTACGGGATTACCATTTCTTGTAAGGTAAAAATTTACCGCACATGGTCACTTTAACGCGATCGCCTTTAGGATCGGGGACTTTATCTACTTCAATAGAAAAATCGATCGCACTCATGATTCCGTCGCCAAATTTTTCGTGAATTACGGCTTTGATTGGCATTCCGTATACTTGCATGATTTCATAAAAGCGATAAATTAAAGGATCGGTAGGGATTTGGGGTTCTAATGAACCTTTTAAGGGGGGTACGGTTAAAATTTCCGCCATTAATTCGGGTAAGCCTAAAGTAGTAACGATTTTAGTTGCTTCATCCATGTCTGCGCTGGCTTGACGGTAGATTACTGAGGCGATCCAGGTTTCATCTCTTCCTACTACTTTTTCTAAATCTTCAAAAGTAACTCCTTTTTCTTTCTTGGCTGCTAATAATTTTGCGGTAATTTCTGAAATAGGCATAATTTTATTCCTCTTGCTTAATAATTACTGGATTTGGGCGAATGCCATTCGCCCCTACGGTTTGATTCTCGCTTCCTCTACCGCCCTAGTCTCTCGATACAAATGATCTTCCATTTCTTTTTTTAACTTGAAATATTCAGGATGGTTTTCGACGGTGTTGCGATCGCGAGGACGGGGGAAAGGTACTTCTAATACTTCGTCGATCCTGGCTGCGGGTCCTTTGGTCATCATCACGATGCGATCAGATAGTAGTAAGGCTTCGTCGATGCTGTGGGTAATCATAATCGCAGTTTTGCGTTGTTGTTCCCAAATTCGTTCAATTTCGTCTTGCAGAAAACCACGGGTGAGGGCATCTAATGCCCCAAAGGGTTCGTCCATCAGCAAAATTTGGGGATTTATGGCTAATGCCCTAGCTATCCCTACTCTTTGACGCATTCCGCCTGATAGTTCGTGGGGACGTTTCTTTTCTGCCCCTGTTAACCCCACAAGCTGAATATTTTCTTTGACAATGCGTTTTTGCTGTTTCTCTGGCATTTTGGGAAATACCGTTTCCACCGCAAATTTAATATTGTCCTGTACTGTCATCCAGGGCATTAGGGCGTAACTCTGGAAGACCATACCGCGATCGGGTCCTGGCTTGTCTACGATTTGCCCGTTAATCCTCACTTCTCCACTAGTAGCAGAACTCAAACCTGCAATAATATTAAGTAGGGTAGACTTGCCACAACCAGAAGGACCAATTATGGAGACAAAGGTGTTGTGTTCGATATCCAGATTAATATCTTCGATCGCCACAAAGTCAGAACTTGCCTGTCCCGTCAGCTTATTCAGCCAACCTTTGCGACCAGGAAATACCTTGGAGATCTGACGCAAGGATATCTGGGCATTACTAGGATCAGTAGACACAGTATGATAGTTAGAAGAAAATGATATACTCATGGTTTGCCAAAAGAAACTAATTTTTCTAGATAGGCAAAGATTTGGTCGAGAATGATACCTACAATGCCGATAATGAAGATTGCCACCAGAATATTGGGGATATATAGGTTATTCCATTCATTCCAGATAAAATATCCCAATCCCGTCCCTAACAGCATTTCCGCAGCCACAATTACTAGCCAAGAAATACCCATGCTAATCCGTAACCCAGAGATAATATTAGGTAAGGCAGCAGGGATAATCACTTTAAAGATCGTCCGCCATCTCGATGCACCAAGGGTTTTAGAGACATCTAAATAATCGGGATTAACATTAGCTACCCCAAAAGCGGTATTAGTTAGGGTAGGCCAAATACTGGCAATGGTAATGATGAATATTCCTGTAAGTTCCGAATCGCGGAAGAGATACAAACCCAAAGGCAACCAGGCTAAAGGGGATACGGGTTTTAGAAGTTGGAAATAAGGATTAAAGGCTTTAAATGCCACCTTAGAAATCCCGACTAAAATCCCCAAAGGTACGGCAATTAAGGAAGCAAGAGTATAGCCAATGGCTACCCGCCTCAAACTAATTAACAAATTCCAACCAATACCCAGATCGTTAGGTCCATTATCGTAGAAAGGATGAGTCACCCAATACCATAATTCCTCAATGGTTAAAGATGCAGTGGGCATCCCCTTGGCAAACCAGTTCATTTTTGCCCCAAATTCCCAAAATAAGAGAAATATCCCCAGAGATAATAAGAATAACAGAAACGCTTGCACATTATCGTTATTCATTAATTTATTATCTTTTTTGCTATTAATTGCTTGTTCTCGAACTGCTGTCATTTCATTTACCATTCACCATTTAGCATTTATCAGTTAACATTTGTCATTGAGCATCTGGAATTTAAAAATAAATGTTCGATGATTAAACGCCGTATTTCTTGATTTGTTCGTCTACGTATGCCTGGGAATTAGCAGGATCAAAGGTATCAAATGCTAAAGTTTCTGTGCGATAAATATCATCTGGGGGGGTTTGACCAACTTCTTGTGCCAATTCTCTCGCTAAATCAGTCATAAAGATTTCTTTGCCCACTTCTTCGTATTTACCATCAGCGATCGCACTTTTCACCTTACCGTCTCCTTGTAAATCCCAACGCACCAATTGAGAAGATATCCAGTTAGCAAAACTCTGCCAGGGATAGGGGTCGAAATCAATGCGATCTGGAATTGATTTGCTATTACCCAACCCATCTTCAAAGTTACCTGTTAAGACAGCTTCTACTACTTCTACAGGCTGATTGAGAAACGCCCTTTCAGAGATAGCTTGAGCAATTTCAGGACGGTTGGCAGGATCGCGGGCATAACCAGCAGCTTCGATAATCGATTTGTTTAAAGCCCTAAAGGTATTGGGATTAGCGGTAATCCATTCATCACTGGCAGCAAAAGCACAACAGGGATGTCCTGGCCATAATTCCTTGGTTAATTTGTGAATAAAACCAGCTTCTTCGTATACTGCCCGTTGATTGAACGGATCGGGCATTAAGTAAGCGTCGATATCCCCTGCTACTAATTGGGCGATACTGTCTGGTGGCGGTACAGCGCGAATTTTTACGTCTTGATCGGGGTCGATGCCTCCTGTGGCTAGGTAGTAACGCAACAAGAGATTGTGCATGGAATAAGGGAAGGGTACGCCGATATTAAAGCCTTTAAAGTCCGCCGGACCATTGACTTTACCCTTATATTTATTGGCAACGGTAATCGCCTGTCCGTTGATGTTTTCAATACTGGCAAGTTTCACTCCAAAGGAAGCCGAACCTAAACCTAAAGTCATAGCGATAGGCATCGGGGCTAACATATGATAGGCATCTAATTCACCAGCGATCGCCGAATCTCGAACTGCACCCCAACTGGGCATTTTTACTACTTCGGCATTAAAGCCATATTTTTTATAGAACCCTAATGGTTCAGACATGATAATCGGGGTAGCGCAAGTAATAGGAATAAAGCCAATTTTTAAATCTTTTTTCTCCAGATTATCCTCACCAGCCACAGCTTCAGAGCTTTCTGTAGCCGCTTCTTCGGCTTGTTGATTGGGGGCGCAGTTAGCTAAGGTAACTAAAGCTGCACCCACCGCCAAGTTCTTCAAAAAACGACGACGACTAAACTGACTATTATGAACTACGTCACCAAAGAATTGCCCCGCCTTCTGTCCAAAAGCAGCAGCAAAAGCGTTTTCTATACCTCCTGCTTGTTTACATAGTTCTAAGACCAAGCTTTCCCGTTTTGGATCGCCTTTTCCTGCAATCTTCAGTAATAATGTCTTTCTTAAATCCGCAGTGTTGACTGCATCTGCCATCTTGAAAGTATTAGATTTATAGACCCTCATTTTAATCAGGTCGTCGATCATTTCCACTGGATCTTGGGGCATATCTTCCGCCATAAACTTCCAGTGGTCGGCAGCCATATGAAAGCCACCGCAGACCATACACATTGAATCTAATTCTCTCAGATTTCCTTTTTGAGAATTAAGATTTCCCCATTTATTTCTAGCGTTGTTTGTAGTAAATACCATAGTTCGATCTGTAATTTGACTAGTCATTAGTCATTAGTCATTGGTTATTAGAAGGCAGGAGTTATTCAGCCACCGATTTACAAAGGACAAAAGACAAATGACAAACTAATAACTTTCACCACTCAAATAAGATAGAGGTTTTAGATTTGATAGTTTATCCAAATATAAGTTGATATTGACAATAAAGTATCACAAACCCAATTGAGGATACATTGGATTTTTTTTCGTAAAAATATAACTTTTATTAGCTTTTTGATTTAAAAATATTTAAATGAAGCGGTAGGCTCAATGAAGAGATTGTAACAAATAATTAAACAGTAAAAATTATAACAGAATAATCACTTCAACTTTAGTACCTTGGTTTTCTTGGCTGGTAATTTTGATTTTTCCTCCTAATACATTGACAAACTTTTTAACAATATGCAAGCCCAACCCAGTACCAGGAATATTACTAACATTTTTCCCTCGGTGAAATGGCTCAAATATACGATTTTTATCGCGTCGGGGTATACCAATACCTCGATCTTTGATTGTCACTACCAAGCGATCGCTCTGTAGTGTGAGGTAAACATTAATTTCTGCCTTTTGAGGAGAATACTTAACCGCATTAGACAACAAATTAACAATAATCGACCTCAATAGTCGTCGATCTAGTTTGACTTTTAATTGTGCCAGATCGCAGTTAAATTTAATTTTGTTGTCCCGATGAGTCTGTTCAAACTCAGCAATAAGTGTTTGACACAATTCAACTAAATCCAGCCATTCAGCTTCTAAACTAATACTTTCATTATTAATCTTGCTGATAACTAATAATTCATCAGTCATCTGAGTCATGCGATCAATGTTAGCTGCAATATCTAATAAATACTCATTCTTTTGTGTTGCGGAAAGCTGAAGGGAATAACGCATTAAAGAAGATACTAAAAAGGAAATATTATTCAGAGGATTGCGAAATTCATGGCACACCATCGCCACAAAACGAGAACGAACTTCATTTAATTGTTTTAGTTGTTGATTAGCGTTACTTAATTCTTGGGTACGTTGGGCTACTCTCTCTTCTAATTCTTCATTAGTCTGTTGTAAAATCGCTTCGCTTAGTTTGCGTTGGGTAATATCTCGAAAAGTAACTACCGCGCCAATTAATTTTCCCTTCTCATCGTGCATTGGTGTACTAATATATTCCACAGGAAAGCTAGTACCGTCTTTGCGCCAGAAAACTTCATTTTCCACTCGATGAACTTTACCATCTTTAAAAGCAGCATAGATCGGACATTCTTCGCGGGGATAGTTCGATCCATCTACTTTGGAATGATGCAATATTTTGTGCATAGATTTACCAATTAGATCTTCCATCTTCCAGCCAATAATCTTCGCGGCAGCAGGATTAACAAAAGTGACATTTCCCCGTGCATCTAAACCATAAATCCCTTCTCCAACAGAATTAAGAATTAGCTGCTGTTGACGACGCAGATTAGCTAATTCAATATCAGTTTGATTTAGTAGTTTATTATTAATTTCCTGATTCACACCTTTTTCCTTTCTCCTTTTCCCCTTAAGCTTTAATCAATCTATAGACTTCATAACACCCAACTATAGAAAGTTTCCTGTATCTTTCGCTACTACTCGAAATCAAATTCAAGTATTTAGTAAATATATTCTGTTGCGATGGTTCGAGTTAATAGATATGACAACAATATTAATTATTGAAGATGAGGTGCAAACTACAAAAGTTTTGCTAGATTCCCTCAGATTTGAGGGCTTTAAGGCGATCGCAGCAGATAATGGTAAAGCAGGATTAAACTTAGCAATCAAGCATCGCCCCAATCTCATTGTCTGTGACATCATGATGCCCGAAATGGACGGTTACGAAGTACTTTCTGCATTAAGAGAACAACAATCTACTACTGCCATTCCAATTATTTTCCTTACTGCCAAAGTTACTATGAGGGATTTCAGGCTGGGTATGGATTTGGGGGCAGAAGACTATCTTACCAAACCCTGCACAGTAAATCGTCTATTGACAGCAATTAAAGCAAGGTTGCAAAGAAGTCGAGAATTAAAGCAGTATTATTTATCTAGTTTGCCAAACTCCACTAACGAAATCTTCTTCGAGTGGGAGAAATTTGCTCAATCTCCCTGTATCGCCGCAGTATTTGAATTGATCGAAGCCAACTATCATCGTCCTCTCCAATTAAAAGAAGTAGCTACAACCCTTGGTTATTCTTCAGCATATTTAACTAATTTAGTACGACGTAAAACTGGACGTACTATCAAACAATGGATTGTGGAACGTCGGATGGACTGCGCCCGTAAATTATTACTCGATACAGAAAAATCTATTGACCAAATCGCCCAACAAACAGGCTATTTAGATACAGCTTATTTTATTCGCCAATTTAAACAGCTACATGGCACATCTCCTCATCAGTGGCGCAAAAATCCCCAAAGAGAGATTGCTTAATCATTATGTTGAAGTTATTCAGATTATACTTCTTAAGTATGGCTTACTGAAATTCACTAATTTATGGTTTTGCTGTTGAATTAGATAATTCAGCTTTTAAAGTCTCGATTTTATTAATTACTCTTTGTCGGTGTGCTTCGTCTTTAATGTTAGGTAAAACCATCGACCAAGCTCTAATTTGTGCTTCTCTAGTATCGGGATTAGTAGCTAAAAATTCTGCCATTTGTAAATTACGAGTGACGATCTCTTGAGTGCGATCGCCTGGAGTTTTTTGCGCCCATATTGCTGCCATTTTATAAGATTTTTCTGCTGCCTGAGTATCTCCTAAAAATAGTAATTCATCCAAACCTTTAGAAGTCCAAAGTACGTTAGTTTTGGTAGAAGCTTCAGGAGAGATTGACTGTAAAACTTGGTTCATTAAAGCTACAGTTTGTTCTGGGTTTCCCGCATAGACTGAATTAGCATTAGAAAGAATAATATGGGCATCGGTGAACCAGGGGTCGTAATTAACAATAGTTTCAAAATAATCCGATACTAAAGAATGTCCTGTAGTATCTCTAGCGGCTTTATTACCAAAATACTGCACGAAGCTTAAATAGTGTTGATTAGCTACTAAATTGTTAAATCCTAAAGCAGGAATATATTTGTGCATTTTCAGGGACTGTTTTTGAGATTGTTCTTGCTGAAAATAGTTGGTTGTTCCATCTGAGATACTCGCCTGATTGTAATGGTTTTTTTGTAAATTGAATATTGCCAAGAAAAACAAAAATGTAGATATAAGAGGCAGTGTTGTTGGAGAATGAATTAACCGCGTAAAAAACATATATATCGGGAAACAATTGACTTCAGTATTTTCTTTTACAAGATTACACTGAATAATACCATCTTGTATGGTTTTGGGTATCTAAATCTTAGGTAATATTTCTCAGATGACTTCAACAGAAAATTGTTAAACAATAGATAAATAAATACTTTGAATTCTTTGTCAGTAAATATACGTAGCGATCAGTTTATCAACTCTTCATAATCGAGATTAAAAATGTTTAAAACTAACAACTTTTTCTTGCCACCAATCCGATTTGGTTATGCTTCTTTGAAGCGCGATCGCAATTGATTTTTACACTCTCAACTTGAAGATAATATGTTTGCAAGGATCGACAACTAACTTGCAAGTTTTACACTCAACGATGGAAAGTTGGCACTCTTCAATTAAATTCTGCCACTCAGGTTGAGTTAGGAAATTATAAGGTAAAGGAATGCCATAGGGATTGTTACCAATATAATCGGCATATTTTAACCGCGTGAAATCTTTCTCGTTACTCCAGTAATGATCTTTGAGCAGAATGTTTTGACGCGAAACTCGCTTCGCTTCTTGCAATACTTGCCCAGGATTATTTGTATGGTGCAGCACGTCAACAATTAGAACGCAGTCGAATGAATTATCTTCAAAAGGAAGACGCTGACCGTCGTATTGTACAATAGGAATGAAGGTTTCAGGCTGAACGTGAATATCGCACCCTACAAATGTTACCTTTGTTTCTCGGTTGATCAATTCTTTTTGAATGCTGGCGGCCAGTTTGCCATCAGAAGAACCCAAATCTAGAACTTGGCTGTTGTCTTCTAGATAAGGAGAAAGCTTGCGAGTTAGATACTTGCGTCTGAAGGGAAATAAGATCGTTTCGTTTAAAAACTTGAAAGTCGATGGTGAAACCCCTTTAACCAAAGTTTTGAAAAAAGAGTCGTAAGTTGAATCGGAAAGTAAAAAACTGAGCATTTGTAAATCTCTCCTTAAATATTAATTAATTGCAATAAACTAAAATCGAAATCCCCATAAATTCCAATAATCAAGAAACCAAATAAAACCCCATGCAGCGATCGCAATTACTGAATAATGCAATTTTTGCCAGAGAGTCCAATTGTTGCTTCTCCAAGCTAAGATGATAAAGATCGGCAAACTAACAGTCAAACCAGTAGCTATAAGCGGAAGGTAAAACCAGGCGATCGCAATTGGGGGCAATCCATAAATAATCTCTGTAAACCCAATCAGCCAAAGAGTTAGAGCCAGACCGATGGGGAAAATTAGATTGAGAGTCCCGACTAAACCCGCTATCAACCAAGCCCATCGCGCCAAGGGATTAGTATAAGAGCGTTTTTTTGACGAACGCAAAATACTCCAACCGATAGGGGAAGTAACCAATGCTGATAAAAAAGTCACGATAAAAAATCCAGACACTGCCATTTGAAAATCAGTAGTTTCATCCCAATGCAACCTCTCAAAAGCTGCTGGCCCTAAATCGAGGGGATGGAACATATAAGTAAGGCGATCACTTTCATCGATGGCAAAAGCAACGTAATCATCATCGCTAGAACGGTAGAACAACAGAGGTTCTACTTCTACTAAATAACTAGGTTCGTTTTGGGGGGGTTGGGTAGCAAAAAAGCCTTCTGGAAAGTTTACGGTTAAAAACCCATTATTGTTTTGATTAACACTGACCTGTTTCAACAAGGAAGATAGCTTAGAGAAGGTATGTTGTGAATATTCCAGATTGCGGTAAGTTCCGACAAAACGAGTCCCTCGCTGTTGAAAATTGGCTAGGGGCTGAGGTTGAGGTTGTTTGGGAGCGGGATAATAATGGTCGATAAATTGATTAATTAACTGTTCGTGGAATTTCGGTTCAAATTTGTTATAAGCAATAAAAATTCCCAAATTCTGTTGGGGAATTAAAGCTAGCAATCCCGTATAGCCGTAAAAAATGGCACTATGAGCTAGGATTCTTTGGTTATTCTTAAAACGTTCGTGAAAGCCATAACCAACACCAGGTAATTGAGGGCGATCGCTAAATTGCTGTTCCTGCATTGCTTGGGCGGAAGTCTCACTTAAAATGCGTTGGTCACCGTAATGTCCATTTTGCAGATGAGCCAACATAAAGTGAGTCATATCTGTAGCAGTAGCACTCATCGCACCAGCAGGAATTATATTGAGATATAAAAAAGGTAATGATTTATATTCATCATTTTTGTACTCATAGCCCACCGCTAAATCTGCTGCCAAATTATCTGGAAGAGGTTGTAAAAAAGTGCTACGGCTCATGCCCAGGGGTTGCATAATATTAGACTCAATGTATTGGGCAAAGGGAATACCAGAAACTGCCTCTACTAGATAGCCCGCTAAATTAGCATCGTAGTTATTATAGCTATACAACATTCCTGGCGATCGCACCCGGGGCGGTTGGCGTTTAGCTACATATTCTGTTAAGGACAACATCTTAGCTTCACTTCGAACAGCGATCCCCATCTCTTGCTGACTAAAACCGCTAGTGTGGGTTAATAAATTGGCAACTGTGACTGGTTTAAGATATTCCTGCTCAATTTGGAAATGCTGGAGATATTGATTAACATCATCATCTAAGTTGACCAGTCCGCGATCGACGAGTTGCATCACTGCTGTAGCTGTAAACAGCTTGGAAACAGAACCGACACGAAACAGAGTTTGGTCTGGCGTGACAGGAATTTTCTGTTCTAAATCCGCATAACCATAACCTTTAGTCAACAATGTCTTGCCATCTTTAACTATAGCGATCGCCACACCAGGTATGTGCAGTTCCGCCATCTGCTGAGTAAAGTATCGATTCAAAAAAACTTCTAACTCTTGTGGCTCGATAGGAGTTAGCTGCTGGTTGAGAACTACAGGCGAAGGATTTGCTTGGGCTAATACTTCTTGTGGGAAAAAAGGTTCACTTAAACAAAAGATTAAAATGCCGAAGATAACTCCTAAAATTGACCTTAAAGTCCACTGAGAGTAAATAGTTAATGCTTTCTGAAGGAAGTTGAGCAGGTTGAGGTGGGCTTGAGCCTTTCTGGAGCAAAGCAACTTCAACCAGTTTAAGCGGGTAATTAGCAATTTATGGTGTTGAACATTGTTTTCTTATGAGTAGAGAATATCGTAATTGATGACAGCCGTAGTCTTTCTGAAGATATAAATTTTACTAATTTGAACATGACCAATGTAATGTACGTAGTGCTATATGATATCAATCAAGCGATCGCTTGATTTTTTTCTGGCGAAAAGGTACATCAACAGTATGATAAAAAGTGATGGAAACTAATAAAGCCATTAAGATTAGTGAAAATGAATTTTTAATTCCTAAAACGGCATTAGCGAAAATAAACGCAGGAATGTGAAATAAATAAAGAGGATAGGATATTTCTCCTAGATAATTGGCAACACTAATAACTTTTTTTGGTAGCTTAATAAAAGAGTCAGCAACCAAAATAACACTAGTAACAAGATAAATAAAGATGCCTTTAATCCCAACATAGGTCGGATTAATCATCAAAACTAGACAACCTAAACTTACCAGCACTAGTTTATAAAGTTTATTATTTTCATTCAAACCATACAATAAACCCAGCAGCCACGCCCACAAAAATAAAGCCAAAGGAATTCCATAAATCCATTGATTGGGGAACGGTATATCTGTTGTTGTAAAGACAAAACTATATAAATGAGGATATCCCGCATATAGTATCGCAGAAGCAGTAGTTAAGCTGATTAAGACTTTTTGATTGAGCTTAATCAAGAATGGTGCTAAGATGTAGCAAACAATTTGTATACTCAAAATCCATAAAGCAAGATTAGCTTCGATATATTTAACGGCAAAACCTTGTAAAAATAATAAATTTCCTGCTATTATTTTGGCCTCTGGCGTGATCCAAGTCCTGTTGGCAGTAACTACTTCCGAACCCATCAAAAAAAAAGGCAAAAGAGACACCGCAATTGAACAAACATAGAGGGGATAAATTCTTAAAATTCGCCGTCGATAAAAATTCTCTGGCTTTCTCGAAATTGATTTGGCGATCGAATATCCAGAAATAATCAAAAATCCAATAACAGCTGCTAATCCACTGAAACTTGCTACCTTAGCTACTAAACTGTCGCTCCAGTCAGAGATAAAGAACTGTAGATGAAAGCAAATTACAATGAAAGCTAAAATAAACCGCCAACCTGCTAAAATTTGCCACTTCATTTTGATGAGTCAAACTTTCCTAAAGGGTCATGTATGATCTCGATTCTACTATCTAAATTGACACTCACCGCACTTCTAGGGCGGTAATTCTCGGTTCATCGAGTCTCCTTAGAGCCACAGGGTTGCAAGGGGGTATAAGATTTAAGCTGTAAGCTATTATGCCTTCAGTCTGATTGCACCTGCTAAATTTCCCTTTTAGATTATGTCTACTTTTGTCTCCCTAGAGGAAGCTTTAAAACATTATTTTGGTTATGATTCTTTTCGCCCAGGACAAAAGAAAATTATCGAAGATGCTTTAAATAATCGAGATCTACTGACGATTATGCCTACTGGTGGCGGCAAATCTCTTTGTTTTCAATTACCCGCACTGTTAAAAACAGGGATAACCATTGTAGTTTCTCCTCTAATTGCCTTGATGCAAGATCAGGTAGATGCTTTAAAAGATAATGGTATTGAAGCGACATTTTTAAATAGTAGCCTAACTCTAGAGGAATTGCGATCGCGCTGTCGGGAAATTCTTCAAGGTAAAATCAAACTCCTCTACGTTGCCCCCGAAAGATTATTAAATGAGAGATTTGGTGAATTTTTAACCAGGATTAATACTCAAGTTGGACTTAGTGCGATCGCCATAGATGAAGCTCATTGTGTTTCGGAATGGGGACACGATTTTCGTCCCGAATACAGTCAACTAAAAATCTTACGTCAGCGATATCCTCAAGTACCGATTCAGGCACTTACCGCCACTGCTACTAAAAGAGTACAAGAAGATATCATTCAACAGTTACAATTGCGATCGCCCGAAATTCATCTTGCCAGTTTTAACCGCATCAATATCCATTATGAAGTACAGCCCAAAGACCGCAACATCTATCACAAGTTACTCCGCAGTATTCGCGCCGAATCTGGTTCGGGGATAGTCTATTGTTTGAGTCGTCGTACGGTAGAAGAAGTTGCTTTTAAGCTAGAAAACGATGGCATTGAAGCTGTACCATATCATGCAGGTTTATCAGATCGAGACAGAAGTATCAATCAAACTCGTTTTTTACGGGATGACGTGCGGGTAATTGTAGCTACTATTGCTTTTGGTATGGGAATTAATAAACCAGACGTGCGTTTCGTATTTCATTACGATCTGCCTCGCAGTTTAGAGAGTTTTTATCAAGAGTCGGGAAGGGCGGGAAGAGACGGAGAACTTGCTAAATCGATTCTGTTTTTTAGTTTGGGAGATATCTACAAAATCAAAAAATTTTTAATCGAACAAAAAGAGAATGAATACGAACAGAGAATCGCTCAACAACAGTTAGACCGAGTAATTGGTTACGCTGAAACCACTGATTGCCGTCGTACAATTATTTTACGCTATTTTGGGGAGAGATATCGGGGTAACTGCGGTAAATGCGATAATTGTCTCAATCCCAAACCCATCGAAGATTGGACGATTGAAGCACAAAAGTTTCTCTCTTGTGTTGCCCGTTGCGGTGAAAAATTTGGCATGAATCATATTATCAATGTTTTAATAGGTTCTCGACAACAGAAAATATATCAATACGGACACCATCTATTATCTACCTATGGCATCGGTGAAGGACGTACAAAGGAAGAATGGAAAATGTTGGGACGATTTTTAGTCAATCAAGGCTTGGTAAGACAAACAACTGATGGCTATTCTGTTTTGAAACTCAACAAACGCAGTTGGGAAATTTTCCGCAATCAACTAAAAGTAGAAATTGCTGTCAATAAAAAATCAACCCAAATAGCTACCAACTATAACCCCCACAAGGCAGAAGCCGAAATACTATTTGAAAGATTGCGTAAGCTGCGCAAACAAATCGCCGACAGTCAATCTGTCCCCCCCTATGTTATTTTTGCCGATTCTAGTCTTAAATTAATGGCACAGATGCGCCCAAAAACTCTAACGGATTTTGCCCAACTATCGGGAATTAACGAACACAAAACCCAACAATATGGCGCGAGTTTTATTTCGACAATTCGCGATTTCACTGCCGAACATCAATTACCCAAACCCCTTCCATCTAAAAGCCAGATGACTACCCTACAACTCCATCAACAGGGTTTAACTGTGACAGAAATTGCTAACCAAAGAGGTATGGCAGTCAGTACCATTAGCAGCCATTTGGGGGAATTAATCGAAATGAATCAACCAGTGGCATTAAATAAATTAGTCACCGCTACCAAACAACAAACAATCGTTCAAACTCTGGAACAAATTGGCGATACAACTTTAAAATCTCTGAAAGAAAATTTAGGAGAAGAGTATAGCTATGATGAAATTAAATTAGTTAGGGGTTGGTGGCGCAGTCAAAGACAATAAAAGTATGGCATGAGTGAAGAATGGACAATGGACAATATCTACTTATAAGAAATTGATTGAGGATGACTGGTTGGTGGTAGATGTTGGTCTATTTCAGATGCGTCCATAGGCTTTAACATGGATAAGCCAAATAACAAACGCAGTCCCAATTTTTCAAACCAAGGCATTCCCCAACCCCATCGCATCTTAAGTAAAAAATATTTCTCGAAGGCTGTTTTCACCCAGCAAATCCAGCGTCCTTTGACTCCATATGAATATCGTCGTTTACCAGTTACAGGATCGGGTAATATTGGTGCAGCAATATAGGCAATGCCAGTATTACCGTATTCGGCAAAACAGAGAGATTGTAAAGTAGGTTTGGTTAAAGAAGATTTTATTGCTCCTAATTCTACAGCAATATTGTGAGCTACTGCTATTCCCATCGCTTCGGTCATTTGACCGCTTTTTGGTAGGCTAATAGGGATGGAGGTTTTTTCTGGTTGCTCTAGACGAACATTCACCCCCAGAGCATAGATTGAAGGAAAGATTGGATGTCTTTGAGAAGATAATATGGGGACAAATCCTTGTTCGTCAGTTAATTGGGGCAATTCTCGCAAAAATTTAACTCCACGGAAAGCAGGAAGAATCATGGCATATTCAAAGGGCAATTGACGACCATCTGCTAGAGTTATTCTGTTGGCATCTATATGACTAATTCTAGTACTGGCGATCGCTTTAATACCCCGTTCTGCTATTAATTCTTCGGTTAATTTTTGGGCATTTTTAAGTCCTTTTACTCCTAAATGACCTATATATGGTTCTGGTGTAACGTAAGTAATATCGACTTGCTCTCTGATTCCCCGACGGCGTAATTCCCAATCTGCCATTAAGACAAATTCGTATGCAGGGCCGAAACAGCCAGCACCTGACATTGCTCCTACTACTAAAGAATCGGGATTTTTGAGAAATTCTAACCAAGCATCCCTGGCTTTTAAGGCATGATCGGGAGTACAGACAGACTGAGTATATCCACTATGAGGCCCTAGTCCTGGTATTTCGTCAAAAGCTAGAGAAGCACCTGTGGCGATCGCTAGATAATCGTAATTGATTATTGAGTTTTCTTCAACGGTAATTTTTTGGGTGTGAGGATCGAGGGCAGTAACTTTTCCTTGTATCCATTCAATTCCCCATCTTCTCGTCAACTGAGCTAAATCTAATTGAATATGTTCTAATGGGTTGAGGTTTAATGCTACCCTGATCAATCCAGGAATAAAGGTAAATTCTGGTCTATCGGAAATTAGAGTTACAGTGTGGTTTGGGGGCAAATAATGCCTCAATTCATAAGCTGTCGGTAATCCTCCCAGTCCTCCTCCAATTACTACCACATTAGCCATTAATATATTCCTCTTGTTGATTTCGTTATTAGTCGTCGGCAGAAATGAAATTATATATAATTTATTTTAATTGTTTATATAAGTAATAAGTTATATGGTGATAATAGCAGAATTATAAAATTCTTCAAAGAAATAAGTGGTTGTATAAATCTGACAGCGATTTTCGCTGCGCCAATGCACGTAGCGATCGCGCTTTAGCAATCGTAAACTATTAACCAGTTTTTTTAGTTGAATAAATTACTAAATAGTTATATAATTGAATTGAGGAATTATAAATTTGCTCTTAAGAAATTGCCCTCGATGCCAGTCAAAAAATGCAAAGGGTCATCGAAAGCTTGAGTTCGCCTGAATTAGTTGCTCAAAGCTAGTTAAAGAGTTGAAATCAAAATAATTTGGAGAAAATAACCATGTTTAATAACGTAGGTAGAGTAGATCGCATTGTTCGCATTCTGTTAGCCAGTGTTTTAGCTTATTTCGGTTTATTAATTTATAACGGTTCGGCTTTAGGTATTGGTTTAACTATTGCTGCTGCTGTATTAGCCATTAGTGCTTTAGCAGGTTCTTGTCTACTCTACGGTTTGTTTGGCATCAATACTCGCAAACCCCAACAAAACTAAATAATAAAAATATAAGGAGGTATAACTAAACATGGAAGAAAGTCTTCCCCTAGAAAGTCCATCTATGTCCCGCAGACAGTTACTTAATTTTCTGACTGGTGCTGCGGTGGCTGCGACGGCTGGTGCTACACTGTATCCTGTAGGTAGATATTTTATTCCACCTTCAGAAGTGAGTGAAGATGGTTCAGTTTTAGCTAAAGATATTGACGGTAATCTGATTCCTGCTGGGCAAATTTTAGCCGAACCTGTAGAAACTCGTGCTTTAGTTGCGGGATTAGCTGGAGAACCCACTTATCTGACTGTAAGAGAAGATGGCACGTTGCATCCCTGGGGAATTGTGGACAATTGCACCCATTTAGGCTGTACTTTTCCTTGGAATCCCAACGATCTCCAATTTCAATGTCCCTGTCACGGTTCTCGCTATGACACTGAAGGTAGAGTTGTAAGAGGTCCTGCACCTCTTCCTTTGCGTCTGGCTCATATCAGTGTTGAAGGGGGTTATATTCGCATTTCTCCCTGGATAGAAACCGATCCTCGTACAGGGAAAAAACCCTGGTGGGTTTAAATGGTACTAATTTCCAGAAGATGTCACCCTCAAAGCGCGATAATATCCAGAATAAGAGCCTTTTAATGGCTTAATATTAGGATGAGAACGAGGATTGTTTTCTAGGTATTTGAAACATCTTGCTAGTTTTTTGGCTAAGGCGCGATCGCTTTTGGCAAAAACTTTTTCAGCTTCCAAAGATAATCGAACTTTATACATCGTCTCGAATCATTAGCTATATTGATTTTATCAAATAGTATTTTCAGAGATTCGAGGAAATGCGATCGCATTTGCTAGGCGCAAGCCTAACCGCCTTAATTAAGGCAATTGATTACGAAGACGACGCAAACAGTTAATTGATGCGATACAATCACAACCAAATATTTCTACCGCAGTATCACTTTCTTCATCGGTAACATTTAATAAAGCATCTTCAGGACGAGCTACTGGATCGATTTCTGGGATGTTTTTCCGAACATTCTGTAATTGTTGAGCTTCAGCGCAAAAGTATTGAGCCAATTTGGGATGACGGGTACAGGCTTTGAGGGATTCCTTTGATACTGTTTGGTTGGGGTTAAAAGATTCTTTGGTTTCTGAGGCTTGTATCTTGGTTGCTTCAACAGCATTACTAGATTTAGAAATTGCTAGTAGGGAAATTATTGAAATAATAGCTCTACGGTTACGATCCAACAGGGAAGAGATTTTCATAGAGATTCTTGATATTCTATCTTTATTAAAAATGATAATCGTTATTACGAAGTTGTCAATCTTCTAGCAACCTGCTTGTTTCATCATTTTAATCTCGCACGGGCATCCGATCTTCGGGAAGCGCGATATCAACTTACTAAAACAGCGAAAGCATCTTTAATCTCATCTCGATCGCCTTTATTTTTACTTCTCAGATAACCTCTAAGATAATTGCTGTTGCGCGATCTCGCCAAAGGCGAGGCACTTCGTGATCGCAATTTTACCATTGTTAATCTCATCTTCTGCGATCGCATCTGGTAAGAATAATTGTTCCTGAGTAGATTTAGAAGAATCGTTTTCCTCTTGACAGAATTAAATTGCTGCATTTTATTGCCCGAAAAACGCTGGATAAACAAAGGCAAAAGCTGTCGAACTAGGTAGGGGAGTTCCATCTAGTTCTTCAACAATAACAGTTTGCAACT